>JBKJND010000310.1:0-7837 GCA_046596095.1 Ahniellaceae bacterium
CGCAAGCGACCAGCCCAGAACTTGCAAATTCCTTCGCGGCCTATGCTGCTGACCCCTCGTCAGCTCCTGCGGAGGCGCGAGTGCAGATGTTGGGATTCTGGAGGGCTCTGTTCCACATTTGGTCCAACGTCCACCGACAGCACTTGAATGGGACCGTAGATCCTGCAATCTATGACTCAGTTGTTCACGAGATTTCTAGCTATGCGGGAGCGAATTCGACGGAAGTAGCGACAAATGAGATCGAGGTTCGGAAGCGGCTCATGAATTGGGCATGGACAAGCGAGCGATTCCTCTTCAGCACAGACTTCCAGGCATTCGTGGACGATCTGATGGAAAACCCTCGCTCGCCCACTTCCACGGGACAATAAAGAACGCCGCTGCTGAAGGATTGGCAACTGAACTTCCGCCGCCGTTAGCACTCCTACCATGCGACTGCTAATATTCACCCGTACTTTTCAGGAGTTGAGGATGACCGTGCAAGCCCTGGTTGCCAGCAATTTCCCGATTCCGGCAACCCTGAGTTCGCTTGGATCAGGTTCGCTGGAGTCCTACATTGCATCCGTGAATCGCGTGCCCGTGCTGACTTTCGAGCATGAGCAGGAGCTTGCGCGTCGTCACACCGGCTCGAATGATCTTGACGCAGCCAAGGAACTGATCCTGGCGCACCTGCGTTTCGTGGTGCACGTGGCACGTGGCTACAAGGGCTACGGTCTGCCGCTCGGCGATCTGATCCAGGAAGGCAATATCGGCCTCATGAAGGCCGTGAAACGTTTCGATCCGGATCAGGGCGTGCGGCTGGTGAGCTTTGCGGTGCACTGGATCCGCGCCGAGATGCACGAGTTCATCCTCAAGAACTGGCGCATCGTCAAGGTTGCGACCACCAAGGCGCAGCGCAAGCTGTTCTTCAATCTGCGCAAGTCGAAGAAGCGTCTCGGCTGGCTCAACGCCGAGGAAGTGCGCACCGTGGCGCGCGACCTCAAGGTGCCGGAAGCCACCGTGCGCGAGATGGAATCGCGCTTGTCGGGTCGCGACATCGGCTTCGACAACGCCAACAACGACGACGATGACGCGCCGCCCTCGCCTGCTGCGTATCTGGTCGATCCGCAAGCGTCGCCGGATGTGTTGCTGGCGGGCGAGCGCCAGGGCGAGCATCAGGTCGGCATTCTGCACGAAGGGCTGTCGGCGCTCGACGCGCGGTCGCGCGACATTCTGGTGCGACGCTGGCTCGCCGACGACAAGGCAACGCTCCAGGATCTCGCTGACGAATACGGCGTGTCCGCCGAGCGCATCCGCCAGGTCGAGGCCAACGCGATGAAGAAGATCAAGGCGCTGCTCGTCGCCTGATCGCGGCTCTATTGCAACGTTTCCCGAAGCCCCGCACTGCGGGGCTTTTTCTTTCTCTGCTCTCTTCGGGGAAGATCGCCGCGTTGCCGCTCGATGCCTGAAAGTGCCGCGGATTCCAACGCTCGTGATTCCCGCGCAGACGGGAATCCAATGTTTTCGTCAAAGGTATGTGCTGAGAGCGCAGGCGAGAATCTGGATTCCCGCCTGCGCGGGAATGACGAGAGGGGCGGCTCGCAAAGGGTTTTGGGGCCAGCGGTTCTGGCTCAACTCCAGTCGACGGGATCGACGTCGAGGGACCAGCGTACGCGGCGCGCGCTGGGAAGTGCGTAGAGCTTCGGCGCCCAGGCGTGCAGCATTGCTTGCAGCAACGCGCGGCGCGGCGCTTCGAGGAGCAGTTGCGCACGCACGAATCCGGCGCGCCGGGGTTGCGGGGCGGGTAACGGTCCGAACGCCCGCAACGCCTCGGGAGCGGCAGCGCCCGGCGCGAGGTCGGCGAGTTCGAGTGCAGCCAGTGCATCGCGCAGGAAGGCGTCAACCGGCCCCTCGGTCTTGGCTTCTGCGCGCAACAGGGCTTGCGCTGCGAATGGCGGCAGACACGCTGCACGGCGCAGTTCGAGTTCTGCGTGTGCGAAGGCGCCGTAACCACCGCTCAAAACTTGCTTGAGCAACGCGTGTTGCGGCTGATGCGTCTGCAGGATCACTCGACCCGGGCGCGTACTGCGGCCGACCCGACCGGAAACCTGGATCAGCAATTGCGCGAAACGTTCGGGCGCCCGGAAGTCGGCGGCGGTGAGCGCGCTGTCGACACCCAGCACCACCGCGAGCGTCAACAAGGGCAAGTCGTGGCCTTTCGCCAGCATCTGGGTGCCGACCAGCAAGGCTGGCCCACCCTCGACCAGCGGCGCCAGCAACCGCTCGAGGCCGCCGGGTGCGCGCGTGCTGTCCGCATCGATGCGCACGACGCGCGCATCCGGAAAAAATGCAGCGAGTGTTGCTTCGAGGCGCTGCGTGCCGAAGCCGGTGGGTGCGAGCGCGAGACCGCCGCAAGTGGTGCAATGTTGCGGCACGGCGGTGCTGAGGCCGCAGTGATGGCAGCGCAGTCGGCCGGCGCTGCGATGCCAGATCAGGGCGCGGCGCTCGGTGTCGCTGCTCGAGCAGCGCGGACAGGACGGATACCAGCCGCAGTCGTGGCACAGCAACACTGGCGCGAAGCCGCGCTGATTGCGGAACACCAGTGCCTGCTCGCCGCGCGCGAGGCACGCGGCCAGTGCTGCGCGCGTCTCGCCCAGCAACCCGTCGTTGAGGGGCTGACCGCGAAGATCCAGCACGCGCACGGTGGGCGGAGTCGCGTCGCCCGCACGCTCGGGCAATTCCAGGCGGCGGTAACGCCCTTGCGCGACGTTGGAGAGTGTTTCAATCGAAGGCGTCGCGGAGCCCAGCACGATCGGAATATCCAGCGCGTGCGCGCGCACGATCGCAAAATCCCGCGCGTGATAGCGGAACCCATCCTGCTGCTTGAACGAGGTGTCGTGCTCCTCATCGATGACGATGAGCCCCGCGTGCGGCAGCGGCACGAACGCGGCCGAGCGTGTACCCAGGACCACGCGGACCTCGCCGCTCGCCGCGCCTCGCCACACGGCGGCGCGTGCGCCGGCAGCAAGACCCGAATGAATCACGCCGATCGCGACGCCGAGGCGCTCCTGCATGCGCGCAAGCAATTGCGGCGTCAGCCCGATTTCCGGCACCAGCACCAGACTCTGGCGACCCGCTTCGAGTTCGGCCTTGATCAGCTGCAGGTACACCTCGGTCTTGTCGGAGCCGGTGACGCCGGCGAGCACGAATGTTGCAAACCCGCGTTGCTCCTGCACGGCAACAACGGCAGCCTGTTGCGCGGGATTGAGCGTCGGCCCGGGCAGCGGCGCCGGTGCGTGGGCTTGAGTTGGCCCGGCCATCAGCCACCCGCGCTGTAGCCATTGCCGCATCACGCGCGTCATCGCCGTGGTTGTCGTGCTCTCGCGTCGGGCAATCGCGGCCCCGTCGTCCCGCAGCGCTTCCCACAATTGCGCGGCGGCAGTTTGCGGACGCGCAGGCTTGGTCGCGAGCGCGCTGCGGCCCGCGTCGGTCAGTGTCAACCATGCGTCACCCCGCGTCGGAGAATTCTTGCCGCGGCGCAGCCAGGCCGGCAACGCGGAGGCGAGCACTTCGCCCAGCGGGTGGGCGTAGTACTGCGCCGCCCAGTGCAGGCTCTGCCAAAGTTCGCCGTACAGCAGCGGCGACGCGTCAAGACGCGCCTCGATTTCGCGCAGCGCGTGCACCCCGTCGTGGGGTCTGATGGCGATCACGATTCCGATCAGGCTGCGCGGACCAAACCGCACACGCACCCGGCATCCGACCCAATTCGGATCCACGCTGCCATGCGAACCACTGGCGTAATCGAAGCCGTGCGGCACCGGCACCGGCAAGGCCACATGCAAAACCAGCGCTTCGTGATTTTCGATCATCGCTTCATCAGACCAGAATCCCGCCACCGGTGGCGAGTTGGGCGACGGCCGTGACCGCCGTTGTTTGCCCTCTCTCGCGTGTTTCCTGCGGTTAGCGCGCTTTGCTCACTTCTTCGACATGAAGTTGATCCAAGTGGGCGCTGCGCGTAGGGTTTTTTGCTTATCCACATGTATTGTGGATAACTCTGTGGATGAACGCCCGAACCCCCCTTCGCAAGGCCCGCCCGACGCGCTCCGCTGTGCCTTGGTCAAAAAATAGCCATATTTAGAACCTTATTATTTTCAGTGGTTTGCGCGTTCACCCGACCGATGCTGCGGGTGATCTTCGCATTTCATTCACGGACGATCGGCGCAGTCGCCGCCTGTGAACAACGGCGCGGTGGAGCGAGTCCTCTAGCGCTTGTCAAGAGCCGCGAATGGCGTCGCGTCAGGGTTTCATTGACACATTTTGTCACGATGTTGCGCCCGTTAATTGGCTGTGGCTGGCGATCAGCCTGTGCCGTCAACGGAGGCGCGCGCCGCGCGTTGTGAAGCCCATAGATGACAAACTCGTGCACCGCGAGAGTCGGAGGCCAATCCGTGATTCCCCGATGTTCGTGGTAACCGGATCCGTCGTCGCGACCGACGACGTCGCGCCCTGCGTATCGAGCGGCCCGCGCACGTTGGCGGGGTTTCTCGAAAGCGTCGAACGCCGCGCCCTTTTCGTTGCGCGGCTCGGCGTCAACGAACGCGACGACGCGCTCGACATCGTGCAGGACGCCATGCTGGTGTTCGTGCGCAGTTACGCGAAGCGGCCTGCCGAGGAGTGGGCGCCGTTGTTTCATCGCGTGCTGGAAAGCCGCGTTCGCGATCACCAGCGGCGACGCAGCGTGCGCCAGCGGTTTCGCGTGTGGTTCTCGAAGCACCCAGGCGATGACGAGGATGCAGGCGATCCGCTCGCGCGCGTCGTCGACGAACGCGAAGCAGGACCGCTGCAACGCGCTGCCGATCGCGACACGCGCAGCGCGTAGGCGCAGGCGCTGCGCGAATTGCCCGGTCGACAACGCGAGGCGTTTACCTTGCGCGTGTGGGAAGGCCTGGACGTCGCAACCACCGCGCGCGCGATGGGATGCAGCGAGGGCAGCGTCAAGACGCATCTGGCACGCGCGCTGGTCGCGCTGCGCCGCAAATTGGAGGCATGTCGATGAGTACCAATCGTTTTTCAGAACCGCTCGAACCGCTGGACCAGGGCTGGTGCGCGGAGGTGCGCGCGCAGCTCGAACGCGAAGCCAACGCGCTCGACGCCGTGACGCTCGCGCGCCTGTCTGCCGCACGCCATCGCGCGTTGGCTGCGGCGGGCAAGCGCGCGCCAGGCCATTCAAGCGGGCGCTGGCTGCCGTGGTTTTGCGGTGCGGTCGCAGCATCGCTGTTGCTGGCCGTCATGCTGGATCGCGGTTGGTCGGAACATTCCGTCACGGCGGCAACGGCGCCGCCTTCGCCAACCGCCTCCGAAGCGCAGCCGACATTGCCGCCTGCGTCGCTGGTCGCAGGCGATGTCGACGTCGCAGTCATCGCGGATCTCGAGTTCTACGATTGGCTGGAGGAGCAGGATGCGGTGTTGTAGCTCCAACGCCTGGATCGGCGTCTTGCTGGCTGCGCTGTTGGCGCTGACGGCGCCGCTGCGCGCGGATGACGCCTGGCCTGCGTTGACGCCGGTCGAACGCGAGATGCTCGCGCCGTTTGCCGCCGAGTGGTCGAGCCTCGATGGGCCAATGCGCGCGCGTTTGCGTGTGCTCGCCGACCGCTGGACCGCGTTGCCGGAAGCGCAACGCGCTCGCGAGATCGAGAAATTCCGGCGCTGGCAGGCGTTGCCGCCGAACGAACGCGAACAACTGCGCGATCGGTATCGGGCGTTCCAGCAACTCGATCAAAAGGAACGCGCGCACGTCCGCGACGAGTATCAGCGATGGCAGAAATTGTCGCCGCGCGAGCGCCGTGCATTGCGCGGCGCCATCGGCCCCAGGCGGCCGGCGTTGAGGGGTGCACTGCGCGATATGGATCCGTCGACGCGCCAGCAATTGCGCGCTGCAGTCGAGGGGTTGCCGCCGCACTCGCGGCGCGCCCTGCAACAGCATTTGCGCAGCCTCGATGCCTCTGCCGCGAGCGGCGTGTTGCGCGACTTGCTCGACCAACCCGCCGAGGCGCGCGCGGCGTGGATCGGAAAAATTACCGAGAAGGCAGCCAATTAGTGCGCAGTGAACGGGTGAAAGGCGGGCACTAGCCGCCATCACGGCGCGGCTGCGGCGGGCAGTGCCCGCCCTACAACGACGCACTGCTGTTCTTTTCACCACCACGCTGCAACCGCGCGCTCCTACATCATCACCAGACTCATCGCCAGCGCCACGGTGGCGCCGCAGGCGAGCAGGACCACGTAGGCCAGACCCAGCACGCCGAACTTGAGCAAGGTCATGATCCAGCCTTGCGCATACACGCGTTTTTGCATGAGTAGCAGGTACAGCGGCAGCCAGATCCACAGTGCCGCGACAACGAAGTTGAGCAGCGCCTTGATCGCACCTGCGTTCACCGCGTCGCCGATGGCGTACACGCCGATGATGAGGATCAGCCACAACGCAATGAAGGCGTGGCTGTGCAGCGCCACGATCATGTGCTCCATGTACAGCCGACGCTTGAATGCGTAGAGAATCTTGAGCAGCACCGCAAACAGCGGCAGCAGCACGAACAGGGTCTGCGGGGCCACGCTGAAAAATGCCTCGGCGAGCAGGCGCGGGTTGTCACCGATACGGTCCCCATTTTCGTGGGCGCGACGCGCCCAACTGGTCAGCGCTGCGTTGGCGAAATCCGGCATCCACGCGATGTTCACCGGCGTCTTGTGCGGGTCCCAGTTACCGAATTGCACGCCTCTTCGGCGCGACTTTGGTTCAGGAGGGACGGGCTTGCCTGCCTTGATCGCCAAATCGCGCGCGCGCAGCCATTCGATACGGCGCTGCGCGGTCGCGCGCACATCGGCTTCCGCCGCATCGAGTCCGGCGCCAACGCCAGGTACGGTCCCGGCTTCCTTGCGCGCGATGGCAAGTTCTGCCAGCGCCCGATCGCGCGAGGCGACCGCTGTCGCGACCGTGGCCGCGCGCGCCACATCGAAATCGCGCGCACGTTTCTTGTTGATCTTTTTTTCCGGTGCGCCCGGTCCAATCGTGGCGGCCTTCTCGTCGCCCTTCCCGGCGTCGCCGGTGTCGATGTCGAGCGCAAGATTGGAGACGAAAAACGCGATCAGGGTCAGGAACACGAACATGCGCACGGGCGTGACATACCGCACGCGACGACCCGCGAAGTATTCGCGCGAGAGGAAGCCCGGTCGAAAGAACAAGGGTCCGAGAGTCTGCAGCGTGCGCGAATCGAGATTGAATACCGAGTCGAAAAAATCACCGGCGACGCTGCTGAAATGCCGCACCAGCCCGCGGGTGGGTTGGCCGCAGCGGTAGCAGTGCGGACCCCGCAACTCGGCGCCGCAGTTGCCGCAGTGCGCAACATCCCTCACGGGATCGACCGCTGCGGCAGGGGTTGTTGGCGCGGCGTTCGGCGCTGATGTCGCAGCCTCCACGCCCACTTCGGCAATCGGCGCCTGCGGATCTGTCAGGGTCGCTGCAGCCGGCGATATCGCGGGCGCTGCGTCTTCGCGCTCGTCCCCGCTGCCGCCGCTGCTCATGCGGCGGCGCCGGCCGGTTGCAGATAGCCGGTCGAGCGCATCCAGCCCAGCGTGTCGTCGACGAGTTTGCTGAGCTTGACGATGCGGAAATCCAGCTCACCAATCGCCTTGCTCGAATCCACGCGCAGGTCGTGGCAGATGAGCGCGGCGCCTTCGGGTGTGAGTTGCGGCTCGCGTCGCGTGACCAGGCTCCACAGATCCTGCCCTCGCGCCACCGCGTGCAACAGGTGCGGCGACATCGCCTTGGCCGGCACACGGCGTCCGAGACGACGCGCCGCCAGCGTCAGCA
>JBKJND010000434.1:0-2949 GCA_046596095.1 Ahniellaceae bacterium
GTAGGCTTCGGCGTTGTCGAAAAAGTTGATGCCGGCGTCAAACGCGCGGTGGATCAACTCACGCGCCTCGGACCGCCCGATCGAGGTTCCGAACGTGATCCACGCACCCAGGGAAAACGCGGACAGCTTCAGTCCGGAACTTCCAAGTCTCCGGTATTGCATTGCGCCCATCGCGGTCCGCCTCCTGTGGTTGTCGTTTTGGTCCCGTAGCGAGCGTAGCGTGTGGAAGTGTTTTCAACGCCGGCAGAGAGAGGCGAATTATGCTGCCTCAAGTCCGTTAGCGAACGAGGACCCCCGTGGATTCGGTCGCGCGCTTCGCAAATCATCCTGGGCCAAATGTCAGGACCGCAACCCAGTCCTGTTCGCTGGGTACGAGTGCTGAGTTTACAACGCCGTGGCGTGATGCCTTGCTGCGCGGGCGGCGGTTCACTAGCCTGCGGTCTGGATTCCTGTGCGAGCGCGCTCCATGAGCCTCAAGCTGCGACTCATCGCGATGAGCTTCCTGCAATTTTTTGTGTGGGGCTCGTGGCTCATCACTATCGGCGCGTACTGGTTCCAGAACAAGCAATGGTCGGGCGCGGAATTCGGCGCGATCTTCTCGACCATGGGCATCGCCTCGCTGTTCATGCCGTCCATTGCCGGCGTCATCGCCGACAAGTGGATCAACGCGGAAAAACTCTACGGCATGTTCCATCTGGCCGGCGCGGCGGTGCTGTTCACCATTCCCATGGTCGGCGACCCCACCACGATGTTCTGGGTGATGCTGCTCAACATGTGTTTCTACATGCCGACGATCTCGCTCTCGATCGCAGTCGCATACTCGGCACTCAAGAACGACGGCAAGGACATCGTCCGCGATTACCCGCCGATCCGCGTGTGGGGAACGAT
Source organism: Ahniellaceae bacterium (assembly GCA_046596095.1). Lineage (GTDB taxonomy): Bacteria > Pseudomonadota > Gammaproteobacteria > Xanthomonadales > Ahniellaceae > JBBQNY01. The sequence continues at coordinate 889 of JBKJND010000434.1, forward strand.
TGGTTTCATCGTGGCGTTGTGGACGATCAGCCTGCTGCATCTGGAGACATCAGCCGGCCAGTTCTACGTGGCGTCGGCCGCATCCCTGGTGTTGGGTCTCTACAGTTTTACGCTCCCGAAGTGCCGTCCGCAGTTCAAGCAAGGAGCCAAACGCTCGCTGGTCGACACCTTTGGGCTGACTGCATTCGCGTTGCTCAAGGACCGCAACATGGCGGTCTTTTTTCTGTTCGCCATGCTGCTGGGCGCGGCGCTGCAGCTGACCAACGCCTACGGCGATACGTTCCTGCACGACTTCGCCAACGTCGAGGCCTTCAAGAATCTGCTCGCGGTCAGATATCCCGCGATCATCATGTCGATCTCGCAGATTTCTGAAACCCTCTTCATTCTCACTATTCCGTTTTTCCTGCGCAGGTTCGGCATCAAGTGGGTGATGTTCATCAGCATGTTGGCCTGGGCCCTGCGCTTCGGTCTGTTCGCGTATGGCGATCCGGGCCCGGGTCTCTGGATGATCGTGCTGTCGTGCATCGTCTACGGCATGGCGTTCGATTTCTTCAATATCTCGGGTTCCCTGTTTGTGGAAACGCAAAGCGATCCGTCGATCCGGGCCAGCGCGCAGGGACTTTTCATGCTGATGACGAACGGCGTCGGCGCTGTGCTCGGCAGCGTGCTGAGCGGCATCCTCATCGACCAGTACTTCACCTATCCCGACCAGTCGAAAAACTGGCACGGCATCTGGATGGCTTTTGCGCTGTATTCGCTGGTAGTCGCGGTGCTGTTCCTGCTGATGTTCCGGTACAAACACGACCCGTCTGCGATGACTCCTCTGCGCGTCGCTCAGGCGGGCGACAATCCGGTGCAGGTCTGAGCACGCTCAAAGTGAGGAGCTGACGCGATGGGTGTGGTCGTTGTCGGCAGCTATGTGCAGGATCACGCGTGGCTATGCGATCGCTTTCCCGACACCGGCGAAACGGTGCGCGCGACCGGCTTCAACACCGGTCCCGGCGGCAAGGGATTCAACCAGGCCGTCGCGGCGCATCGGTTGGGCGCGCCCACCGTGTTTATTGGCGCGCTGGGCGAGGATGCGTTGGCGGCCGCCGCGCGCGCGTTTGCCACCGCCAACGGGGTGGCGTGTCGCTGGCAAACGTGCGCGAATGCTCCGACGGCCTCGTCGTGCATCATCGTGAACGCGCAAGGCGACAATCGCATCGTCGTGAACCTTGCGGCCAACGAAGCGCTGAGCCCCGAGTTTGTGCGTGCCAACGCGGATGCGTTCGCGGGCAGGCGCGTGTTGTTGACCCAGCTGGAAACGGGCCTTGAGGCGGTGCGCGCAGCGTTGCGATTGGCGCTCGAGCATGGATTGCGGCGCATATTGAACCCCGCGCCGGTGCCAGATGCGTTCGATCCCGCGATATTGCGCGACTGCGATCTCATTACACCCAACGAGACCGAGTTTGCGCTGCTGCTGAAGCTCTGCGTGGGCTCGATGATCGACGGCGCAGCGGTTGCTGCGCTCGACGATGAAACGCTGGACACGCAATGCCGCGCGCTTGGCGTCGCGACCGTGGTGGTGACGCTCGGATCGCAAGGATGTTTCGTGTCGCACGCGGCGGATTCAACGCTCGTTGCAGGCGATGCAAGGCGGTTTTATCGTGTGCCGCCGGAGCGGGTCAACGCGATCGATACGACAGGTGCCGGCGACGCCTTCAGCGGCGCGCTGGCCGCAGCGCTGGCCACGGCGCCGCAAGCTCCGTTCCATGCGCTGGTCACCCTGGCCAATCGCGCCGCCGCGCTCTCGACCGAAACGATCGGCACTGCCCCCGCCATGCCCTCTCCCGCTGCCATCGCCAAACGCTTTCGGTAACGCACCCAACGTCGCGCGCCGACGTAGGTCAGGTCGCGGACGCGACCTGACGTCACGTTCCCGCAATCTGCGTCAGGTCGCTGCCGCGACCTGACCTACAATGCTCCAATGCAGATCGGGCCTTACACGATTTCCCCGCCGCTGGTGCTCGCGCCGATGGCGGGCGTCACCGACAAGCCGTTTCGCATGCTGTGCAAACA
>JBKJND010000005.1:0-2616 GCA_046596095.1 Ahniellaceae bacterium
GTTGGCGACCACCATCGGCCTGCTGCTCAGCTTCACCCGCGCGCGCAAGCTGGAGGGCGTCGGCGCATCCCGGGCCGGCTCGCTGATGCTGTACGTGCTGGTCGCCACCATCGGCATGCAGATGGACCTCGGCGCGTTGCTGGATCGACCGTGGCTGTTCCTGCTCGGTCTCATCTGGATCAGTGTGCATGGGGGACTGATGCTGATCGTGGCCAAACTGATTCGCGCGCCGTTGTTTTTCATGTCCGTTGGCTCGCAGGCCAACATCGGTGGCGCGGCATCGGCGCCCGTGGTGGCCAGCGCATTCCATCCATCCCTCGCACCCGTTGGCGTGCTGCTGGCGGTGCTGGGTTATGCACTGGGCACCTACTGCGCGTACATCGTCGGCCTGTTGCTGCAGTCGATGGCGGGCTGATTCCCGCGCGGCAAAATTGCACTTGTTGCGGAGTTTCCCCGACGTGCATGAGGAGAAGTGTTGCAACGGGGCAGTCAAGCTCGAGGCGAATTACCAGAATACGTCCGAGCCAGTCGCGCCAGAAGCCAATGCCGGTGCACGGTCAAGCGCTTGTCGTGGCGGCTGTAGAACGCCGTCGTCAGGTCGCATCAGCGGCGGTTGCTAGGGTCCTGCAAGCAGGAGCGCGGCGCCCCATGCGATGAGCGCGAGTCCTGCGATGCGGCCCACCCACGCACCGGCCGGCACGATCTTTTCGGCCAGCACCAGCAGCGACAGCGCCGCGATCCAGACCAGGTTCATGGCGCCGCCCACAAACAACAGGGCCATCAGCAGCCAGCAGCACCCCACGCAGTAGGCGCCGTGCACCACGCCCAGGCGCAGTGCGCCCATCGCGCCCGGACGCCAGTGGCGCGACAGGAACTGCGCCGGCGCGCGGCAGTGCGACAGGCAGGCATCCTTGAGCGGCGTCAGCTGGTAAATACCGGTCACGACGAGCGTGGCGCCGGACACCCAGCGGACGTTGGAGCCCATGGACATCGCGGAAAGGAATCCAGCGTTTTGCAGCACGAGTTGCAGCGCCGTTGCGGCAATGGAGAACGCCAGCCACACCAGGAAATAGCCGCCAACGAACGCGGCGACGGGTGCGTGCGCTGCCTGGGCCTTGCCCTGCGCGTGGCCGTGGCGGTGCACGCGGGCGTAAAGCAGGATCGTCGGCGCTGCGCTGGGCACCATCATCGCGATCATCATGGTCCACCACATGCCGGCCACCAGCGCCCAGACCCCGGCGCTCCACGTCGTCGCCATGGAAGGCATCGAGTCCATGCCCGACATCGGGGCCATCGGCACAGCGACTTCCTGCTGCGGCCACAGGCCCAGCGTGGTCATTTCCCATGCACTCATGCCGAGCCCGGCACCTGCGGCGACGTAAGCCCACGTCAACAACCACAGCACGAACAGGCAGCCAATCGTGATCGCCCTATCGCGTTGGAGCAGGCGTTCGATCGGCGGCGCTCGAAGCATCACCACAATTCAGGCGCGAACGACACCATGGCTGTCGAGGTGCAAGTTCGCGAACTGCCCGTAGGTATCAGTCAGCGACATCTGCATCGGTCCGGTGGTCGTGCTCGAAGCGCTGCCGATCTCGGCAACCGTGTACTCGAATCCTTCCGGCAGCACGATCTGCGCACGGGATTCGATACCAGTGACTTTGTTCCTGAGCGGCCCACCGACCGTGTCGATGTAATCCTTGACGAAGATGCGGCCCTTCCTGCCCTCGATGTCGAGCGCAAGGTCGATATCGGTGAACACGGGATCGTGCATCTTCGTCACCGTCGATGCGTAGACCGCGAACATGGTCGCGAACGGATCGGTATCCTGCCCCGTCATGATCCTGAGCAGCGCCTCCCGCTGTGATTCGTCGGCCCGGGCATCGACGAAGGCAATCGCTTCGCCATTGCCGTCGTGGATCGCGCCCGGCCACTTGAAGATCGCGGCCACGCGAAGTCCGTCGAGCGATGTTTCGCCATGGTGGCCTGTGTCGATCTGGATCCCCGCCACTGCATAACAGTGGCCCTTGTCGGGCAACCCGTTGAATTGGCAGTTGCAGCCGTAGGTGCAGCTGCAATTGACCAGTTCACGACCCTTGATCTCCCAGATAGCCATGACGAATCTCCGCGGCGCAAGTTGTCCAGCCGATCGTACTACCGGCATCTCCTGGCCGGAAGCAGACGGAGTGCGGGCAAGCGCGCGAGGATCAAACTGTCGGCGTGAGTCCACGTGCGGAGTTGCGGCCGCTGGCGCCGCTGATGCCGCCGCCGCCGTGGACGCCGCTGCCGCAGAGGATCAGTCCGTCGATGGGCGTGCGGTGGTTCGACCAGCCGGGCAGGGGGCGCATGAAGAACATCTGGTCGAGGATAAGCTGGCCGTGGTTGAGGTCGCCTTCGGTGAGGCCATAGATTTTCTCGAGATCGGGCGGGGTGATGGTCTTCACCTGCTTGATCGACGAATTGAGCGACGGGAAATGCGCGGCGAGCGTTTCGATGGCGAGTTGTTCGACCTGCGCGCGGGCGGTGCTCCAATCGCCTTTGCGCAGTTCGCACCATACAAACTGCGCAAAGGCGATTGGAGCACCGCGCGCGCGCAGGTCGAACAACTCGCCATCG
>JBKJND010000187.1:0-2704 GCA_046596095.1 Ahniellaceae bacterium
TCGGGCGCGAACGCATGACGAAATCCGCTCACGCGTGCGCGCTGAAGTGCCCCTTCCGCGCGGCGCAGGAGAAAATCCGGATGGCTTGCATGCAGGGGACACAGGGCGACGCCCAGCGTCACGGCCACCTTTATGCGCGCTTCGCTGGCCTGCAACGGCACATCGAGCAACCGGAACAATTTCTGGATCGCAAGCTCGGCATGGCCCCGACTCAGGATCCCGCACAGGATCAACGCAAAGCGATTGTCGCCAATACGCGCCGCGTAATCGGAAGCTCGCGCGACGCTACGCAATTGCGTGCGCAGGTGCAGCAAAACTTGATCGCCGACCTCATAGCCGTAAGCGCCGTTGATCTGCGCGAAACCATTGATGTCCACCACGAGCAACGCCAGCATGCTGCGCTGGTCGACTGCCTGCTCCACTTGGCGCCGGAGCAAGGACAGGAAACCGCGGCGATTGTGCAGGCCGGTCAGTTCGTCTTCGGTCGCGTTCATGGATGCGTCAATCCAGGAATAATGCGTGAGAGTCGATACCAAATGCGCCGCGTGGCAGACCCGAGCGAACGTTCAGAGGCCGGTCGGATTGGTCATGGGCGACTTCGCTCAGATCGATCGCTCGAAGCTCGCGCAGCGGCACCTTGTTTTCGTCCAGCAGCAACATGATCCTCGGTCGCAGACGTTTGAGACTGAGCACCGACATGACCACACCTACGCTTCCATCGGTCAACTCCACCAGCGACCCGGTGGGGTAAATGCCGATGGTCGCAATGAATTGTTCGACCAGCTCGGCCTGGAACGCGCGGTCGCGACTCTGGTAAAGCTCCATCACCGCCTGATGCGGAGATCGGCTGGCCGCGTAGGGGCGGACGCTGGTCATCGCATCGTAGGCATCGATGAGTCCGATCATGCGCGCGAAGATGGGAATCTCGGTGCCGCGCAGGCCATTCGGATAGCCACTCCCGTCGTGACGCTCGTGGTGATGCGCGACCATTTCGTAAACGTTGTTCGACATGTCGGGCGAAGCCTGCACGATGCGGCAGCCTTCGGCTACGTGCGTGCGCAGTTCGTTGATGTCTGCCGCGGTCAGTGGTGGCGGCTTGTCCAGCAGCGACTTGCCCAAACGAATCTTGCCCACGTCGCACAGCAGGCCGCCCAGCGCCACATCGCGCAGATCGCTCCTGTCGAGCCCAAGGTGCCGGCCAAAGGTTGCAGCCCACACCGATGAACCAAGCGCGTGCTGGTAGTCGTAGTCGCCCTTGCGCCGCAGCTCCATAAGCCACGGCAGCGCGGCCGGGTTGCGGGTGATGGAATCGATCATCGTGTCGACGCCATCCGACAATCGTTTGAGATCCAGCTTGGCGCCAGACTTGAGATCGTGCATTACTTCACCGATGCCCGCCTCGAGCTGAGCGTGCGCGTCCTGTGCGTTGACAAGCTCGGTGTCGAAATCGCTGGTGAGTTGCCAGCGCGTGCGCCGCAGGTTCTCGAACTCCTCTTCGTCACGCGCGCGGCCTGCCACCGCATCGTCTTCGGCTGCAACGTAGCGGAGGTCAGGCGCGCAACCGCGCGTCGTGTCCACATGCACGAAGGTGCAAAGCCGCTGTAACCGGGCTAGTTCATGTTCCGAGGAAACCACGACGCCCTCAAGCGGAAAGCCACTGCCCATCCAAGGACGGTCTAGCCGCGAGACAAACATGCCGAGCTGCAGCCCGAGCACGCTGATCCGGAATTCCGTGGCGGTGTCCAACTTCATCGAGGCTTTTCTATTCCTGTTTGGGGGTGCACGATAGCCAAAAGCCGGGCCACCGTCAGAGTGTCGCAGCAATCGGCCCGCTGTTAGCGTCGCGGCGCCCGTCCCTCGCGGGATGCGGCAATGATTCATTGACACAGGACGCTATCGCCCAGGCGTGAGGCCGTCGCATTTTCCCCGGTATTGAACTTGTCACCGCATGCTATGGCGCTTGCATCCAGCCGCCCTCCCTCCGGCCCGCGGGTCGGGAATCCAGGTGCAGCCTACCGGAGCGTTTGGTCGACCTGTTGGACAAGTCCGAGCGGACTCTCTGCGAATTACTTCTCTCGGATACGTGCTAACCGTGGCGCGCGCCATTTCCGGTTCGGCAGTACGTGCCAGCAGGATCTTCGGAGAACCGCAAATTCATGAACTGGAACCAGGACCAGAAGTCGCAGTCTCCCAGCCGACGAAGTTCACGCGTCTAACCACGCGAAGCGGTCGGCCGGTGCCGGAAGCGATCAATGCAACGATTCCACCGCGAGCGCAGAGGCGCCCGCGGTGGACTTGGCTCAGGGAGGACACGTTCCCGTGGACGGGACGAACACCGCCAGGATGGGCGAGCTGGGCAGGGTCGTGTCGAGCAGCAGCGCGAGGCCATTCCCGCTCAGGGTCGCTGTCGTAGTTTCCGCTGGCACGCCAGGGGAGACGGGCGCGCCGACCGACGCAGTGACGCCGATCGGCAGATTGGTGAGGCGGCAGAGCGTGTAGTCGGCAATGACCGGAGTTTGGGTCTGCAAGGTCTGGCCTTGACGACGTTCGCAGAGGTTTGTCGTGGCGTTGTAAGTGAAGCGCGCGTCAGCGCAGGTCGGGAACACGTAGCTCGCGAACAACGCGCTTACAGAGGTGATCGTGGCATCAGTGCCCGTCGTGCATTCGCGGACGCTGTTGTCGGCTCCGAAGCTGCACGAGTTTC
>JBKJND010000082.1:0-7375 GCA_046596095.1 Ahniellaceae bacterium
AAGCAAGGGTAAGGCGACCAGCACGATGCGCAGCATTGGCGTGACCGGAAGCAGCGCACCCGCCAGGTAGGAGCCAATGCATACGACTCCGCCGCCCACGGCCGACAGCCCACCGGCACTGCGCGAATAGCGCGAGTACTCGCGTGTCAGTACTTCCATTCGGGTGGTTTGGTCGATCGCTGGATCGTTGGGCTGCATGGAACTTCCTTCGCTAGGAGACTAGTTTGCTATACAAACCTATCTGCGTCAAGGGTGTTCGAAATTGCCTTTGCGATCCGCTTATCTCTTTCACCCGGCGCCCTCGGGGGAAAAGCAATCCCACCCCCAATCCACGCTTGGAATTCGACGGCCTTGGGTCGAAAGCGGTCGGTCTGCCGCAGCAATATCATTGTGCTTTGCCGGAACCGTGATCGGCAGTGTCCAGCACGCGCAGACAACCGATGCGCGCGGTCAATCGCGCGGCAGCGTCAGCCACTGCATGACATCGAGTTCGGGTGCCTGACGCGCCAGCGCGTCGCGGCCGCGTTTGACGCGTGCGACCCAGCCGGGCCCGCGCGAGACCAGATCGCTCCAGGCATCGTCCACTTGCCACGCCACGCCTCGCTCGCGCAGCGCCGACAGTAACGCGGCGGCCTGTTGCACGTCCTTGTTCGATTTCGCGATTCGCGACGCGGGGCGCTCGCCGGCAACGATGAGCTTGTGCAAGGCGTAACGCGCGGGATGCGGCACATTGACCAGTGCAGCACCGGCGCTGCAGAACACGGCGACTTGCTCCACGCCTTGCAGCAGATACTCCATGAATTTGAGCGGCTGCAACACAACGCCGAGTTGCGGATGCCGGTACGCCTCGTTGCCGCCGCGACGCAGTGGCGTCAGGAAATCCAGTTGGAAATCGGGATCGCGCGGACTCAGATAGCTTCCGCCCGCTTTGCCGTCCTGGCTCATGAGCGGCAGAAAACCCATCTGCAACGAATCGATCGCGGCGTGCGTGTCGATCTCGATGTTGGCCGGCAACGCAATCGCGATAGATTTTCCCGCGTGAGCGAAGTCCACGTCCTGGGTGCGTTGCGCGCCTTCCCAGCGCACACCCAACATGTTGCCGAACGACAGGAACGCGTGCGTTCCGATCAAAATTCCGCCGGCGTTGAAATACCGGTAATCGCCGAGCCTTTGCACCACGCGGAAATGTGCGGGTAACAGGGGTTCGCAGCCGAGCGCTTGCGCCGACCGCGACAGGGCTTCAAGCGCAGGAGCCGCGCTGCCTTGCGCATGCTCTTCGATGAGCGTGCGCACGCGATCCGAATCGGGGCCGATGTAGAGCTGGCGCAGCTTGCCGGAGACCTCCGTGTACTGGAAGTACCAGTACGTCCGTCCCTTGACCTGCTTGCTCGCGAACGAACCGCGCAGGCTCGCAACCGAACGCGTGATGTCGGCGGCCTGCGTCGCATCCAGCAGCTGCGCGTATGCGGTTTGTGCGGTAAGGGACAAGGACTGAAACCGGGCCATTGGCTGGTTATACTAGAAGTGTTATGAAACTAGTATAACGCGCAACTTCAGCTCGGCGTGGGCAAGGAGCTCCAGGATTTTCGTGGACAGGATGGGAACGACCGACGCGGGCAGGTAGTGGCCCATGCCGGGAATTACCTCGAGACGCGCCTTGGGCAGGATTCGTTTGAGTTGGTAGGCCGCGCGCAGCGGAATGAGCGAATGTCGGCGCCGTGCAGGATGAGGGTGGGGCAGCGGATGCGCGATACCGCGGCGCTGCGATCCCGGTCGGCCATGACCGCGAGCAACTGACGTGCTACGCCTGCGGGTGCGCCAAGAGTGGCGGGGGCAGGTCTTGTATTAACGTATGGCATTACAAGACCTGACCCCATGACTTGATGACCCCATGACTTGAGGGGCGCGGCGCGAATTGACGATGCAAAGTGGGCAGGCAGGCGTCCAGCGGTCTGCCATGGCCAAGCAGCCCGGCCCCGACTTTGCAGCGAAATGTCCCTGACGCCTTTTAGCTCGTTTTAGCTCCGGGCGGCGCATGGGGGAACGACCCGGGTCCCCTTCCATGGAGCGCGTACGATGCATGGGCCAATGCGCCCACGATCCACGTCCCGGTAGGCAACCATGACCGATCCCGAAGCCAAGCAAACATCCGCCCCGGTTGCCAAAGACTGGGGCTCGAGTAGCCAGGTGCATTCACTGGTATTGATGGCGCTGACCCTTGGCGGGCTTTATCTCTGTTACCGGTTGGCAGCACCATTTTTTCCCGCGCTGGCGTGGGCCCTTGCGCTCGCCATCCTGTTTGCACCGGTGCAACGCTGGCTCGAGGCGAAAATAAAATACCCCAGCCTGGCCACCTCGATCAGCGTGTTGTTGGTGGCGGTGATCGTGGTGTTGCCAGCGACCTTCATCGCGGATCGCCTCATCAGTGAAGCGGCCAGCGGCGCGGAAACGATTGCCGCGCTGGTCGACTCGGGGAAGTGGCGGCGCAACCTCGATGCCTATCCGCTGCTGGCGTCAGCAGGCCAGTGGATCGAGCGGCAGTTCGACCTGCAGGACATGGTCAGCACGGTGACCTCGCGGCTCACCAGTACCGCCGCGTCGCTTGCCCGCGAATCAGTACTGCAGTTGATCGGCATCGTGCTGACCTTCTACATGCTGTTCTACTTCCTGCGCGACCGCGGCCCGATTCTGCGTGCGCTTCGATCCTTCTCGCCCTTGTCTTTCAGGGACATGAGCCGACTGTATGCCGACGTGGGCGACACGGTGCACGCGACGATTTACGGCACGCTGACGGTAGCCGTGGTGCAGGGGACGCTGGGCGGATTGATGTTCTGGTGGCTCGGCCTGCCGGTGCCACTGCTCTGGGGCATTGTGATGGGGCTGCTGGCCGTGGTGCCGGTGCTGGGCGCCTTCATCGTCTGGATACCGGCCGCGATCTTCCTGTTGCTCGATGGCAGCGGCGGCAAGGCACTGATGTTGGCATTGTGGGGCAGTATCGTCGTGGGCGGCATCGACAACCTGCTGTACCCCATGCTGGTGGGAAGCCGGCTGAAAATGCACACCGTCATCGCGTTTGTTTCGATCGTTGGCGGGCTGCTGCTGTTTGGTTCGTCGGGTCTGATCCTGGGCCCGCTGATCTTTGCGATAACGCGATTGCTGCTGGAAGTCTGGAGCCGCCGCAACGCTGCCGCCGACGTGCATTGAAGACAGCGAAAGTTGGGGCCTGGTTACTGCGCACGCGGCACGCGATCAATGATCTGAGGATGCGGTTGGCCGAATGGGCTCTCCGTGCCGGCGGCCACCATCGCTATCTTTGGGGAAAGGTGCGATTCCCCCGAGGACGACGTTCGACTGTCGATGGGCATTCCGACGGCGCATTGCATTGACTCTCGCCTTGGCGGCTGTAAAAAGCACTTGCCTTCTTTCAGGGATCGGAAAAATGCAACTGGTGAACGCAAGCGGCAATAGCGGAAAGCTGTCTGAATTTCGTGTCATGTTCGAATGCGATGATGTCGAGGTACGAGCCCAGTCAGACTTCGACATCGTCGATATCGACGAAACAGGACAGACGTTCGTGGAGAACGCATTGCTCAAAGCCCGGCACGCGGCATTGATCAGCGGCCTGCCCGCGCTCGGCGATGATTCCGGGTTGTGCGTAGATGCTCTTGGCGGATCGCCCGGCCTTCTCAGCGCGCGCTACGGAGGAGTGCACGGGGACGCGGCACGCAACATCGAAAGACTCCTGCGCGAACTCGACGGCGTCCAGACAGGCCAACGGACCGCGCGCTTTCATTGCGTACTGGTGTTGTTACATCACGCCGCAGATCCGCAGCCGTTGATTGCGGAGGGGAGCTGGGAAGGCCGCATCCTGACCGAGCGGCGTGGCGATGGCGGCTTCGGTTACGACCCTGTGTTTCTGGATCTGGAAAGTGGCGCGTCAGCGGCGGAGATCGCACCCTCGCTGAAGAACCGCGTCAGCCATCGCGGCCGAGCGCTCGCTGTAATGAGGCAAAAATTGCAGGCGCGTTTCGTGAACATGTGAAAAGTGGCTGCAACGCCGCAAAAGATCGCAGTAAGAGCACGAGAAAAATCTGAATCGCCACGCCCTCCGTACACACCCCGGAGCGATAATTCCTGGCAACTACAGGGGAGTCTATGGGCAGCAAGCGTTACACCAAAGCTTCCAAGGTTTAGGCGGTCAAGCAAGTCACGGAACGCGGTCATCCGGTGGCCTGAGGCGGCTCAAACGCAATACGACAGCGTGAGCTTCTCTCGATGCCAAAAACTACATCACCCCGCGCACCACAACCCCCTTGCCAAGCTGTTTGCCCGCATACATCGCCGCATCGGCCGCCTTGAGCAGGGCGGCGATCTGGGTGCCGTCCTGCGGCACCTGCACGTAACCGATCGTCACACCGACATGGCAATCCTGCTCACCGTGCTTGAATGGCGTTTGGAACACCGCAAGCAACTTTTTACCGAGGTCAGCGGCCTTTGCCTCGCTGGTCACTTCGGTGGCCACGATCACGAATTCGTCGCCGCCAACGCGCGCGACGATGTCCTGCGTTCGCACCGCGGCGATTAGACGGCCGCCGATGGCGACCAGCAGCTCGTCGCCGATGTCATGCCCGTACTGGTCGTTGACCGGCTTGAAGCCGTCGAGGTCCAGCATGTAGATCACCAGCAGCCGCTCCGGGGTTGCGCACGGCACCAACGCGGCGAGCGCCTCATTCAATCCGCGCCGATTCTTGAGCGCGGTCAGCGAATCGGTGTTGGCGAGCGACTTCATCATGTCGCGCTCATGTCTGGCATGTTGCGCCACGCGGTGCTCGGCCGCGGTGCGCAGGGTGACGATGCGCATGAACAACAACATGTCGAACGTCGCGCCGAACTGCAGCGCATGCAAGGTCCAGAAATTGACGCCGATGTGACCGTTGATGGTCAGGGAGAGGATCACCCCGGTCAGAAAATAGCCGGCCCATGCCACGATGAAATAAGTACCGACGATGTCGCCGCGCCGTACCCGAGCGATGGCACCCTGCAGGCCGATCAGCGCGGGCATCAGCCCGAACACAGCGGAGACCACGCCCAGCCATCGGTTGTTCATCAAATCCAGCGCGAACAGAAGCGCGAACAACACGAGGGCGGCGGCAAGCGCCTTCAGGGCGAGGCGTGCACGCGGATGCAGATCGTCCGCCAGCACCGCCTCCACGAACAGGGCCAGCGTGGCGGAGACCATCAGCAATGAAAGCCCCGCCATGTGCACTTCAATCCACGGCCGGTCGGTCCACAGGTAAATGGCACCCAGACCGAACAGATGCATGTTGAACAACAGGTGGCAGACGATTACGGCCGCATATTTTCCGTACACCGCGTCTTTCAGATTGATCCACTGTTGCACGCTGAAGACCAGCAGGCACAAGCCGATCGCTATCAGGATGCCCTGCAACAGGAACTCGTGATTGGCGCGCGAGTGGAACGCGGCCGGCGTCAGAAATTTCACGGGCACAATCACCGAGCTGCGTGTATCGACGCGGAACAGGATGTCCACGTTCTGACCCGGCTGAAGATCAAGCATGACCGCCGGCGTCCGCGAACCCAGTGGGCGATCACGGAACGGCAGCAGGCTGCCCATCGTTGCGACCTGCTCGGCGCGGCCTTCACGGGCAATGAAAACTTCGGTGCGGTTCAGCAACGCGTAGTCGATTTCCAGGATCCAGCGGCCGTTCGAATTGATCGGGACCGCTACTGGCACGTGAAACCACAACGCATCATTGCGGAACCCCATTCCAGCATGCGGCGAAGCCGGAGGCTTGAATTCCGCCAGGCGTCGAAGCGCGTCGGCTGCGTCTATGGCCCGATCGGGGTCAGACAACACCTGCACATGCGGCCACGCGTCGTGAATGTGCGTCGCACCGTCAAGCAGAAGCGGTGCCGCGGCAGCCGGAACTGCGCCAAGAGCCCACAACAGACACCACAGCCCCACGCGCCGCGCCCTGATGCACAGAGTCATTGGCAGCGAAGGGGTGGCGTGGCGCGTCAACGTCATGTGGATTTCAGTCCCCTGTCGTTGCCGGTCAAACTTGAGCCGCAAATTGTACTGGCCCCCATCGTGCAGACCGCCGGCCGCGTGCGCGCTTCATCCTTTTACTTGAACAGACTCGGCGGCGCGCTTTACCCGTCTCGGCACTTGTATTGGTGGGCGCTGTTCGGCCATGAACGGACGGTCGTCGGACCTTGTCAATCGACCCCGACCTTCGCGCTACTCAAAAGCGGGGGGATTGCCGCGACCAGACGCATATTCGCGCCGCAGTTTCGGCAGCGCAGCGGATCTACCTCGTAGATGCGCGCTATCAGTCGCGCCCAATGGCTTGCGCCTGGCGGCGAGGCAGCAGCTGTTCCGGCGACGGGAGGAGAACCTGGGCGACCGGCCCAGCCCCACGCGGATCACCGCATTCAGACCTTCACCGGGCCAGTTCTATTTCAATCCAAACACCGTCGACAGCATTTTCGGCAACCGGTTCGAAGAGCGGAAAAGGTAACTCTCTAGGAACTAGACCTGGCGCGGCGACCGCCGCGGCAGCGTATCGGGGAAAATCTGCGCAGTAGTACGGACCTATTCGAAACTATTCGAGAAAATCGCGTCGGGTCGCGGGATGGCCAGTTGTGCGGCGATGAGTGCGCCGCAGCCCGAGCGCAATACGAAATTCGTCGAGGCCGCCGTTCCGCGATCTGCCGCCAGGCCCGAGATGAGTTTGCGGCCGGCCGCCTGGCTGCTCCCGGTTGCCGCCATCACCTCGTCACAGGGGATCCTGAAGTTGGCGCTGTTGCGGGCCGCCGCTTGGGACGCGAGCGCAATGCACAGCGCGGCCAACGACCAGGCGATCGGACGCATTACCCGCTCCGCTCGCGACATTGCGCGCCGGTGCGTGCCGGTCGAAGCGCAAGACGCGCTGACGGCTTCGCGTGCCCGATATTCAAGATACGCACACGGCACTCCCGCCGAGGGCATCCGCACCGCCACCGCGACGGCCACTGCCGTGACCCTGCGAATTCATGGCCACGCCGGCTCGGGTCTCAACGTAGCGGGCGAGCCGCCCGGCGCACGTCGTCATGTGCAAATGCCGCTGCTGCAACCCGTCCCAATAGGGCAGACGGTCCCGCAAGTGCCGCAATTCTGCGGATCGGTAGACAGGTCGGTGCACACCCCCGCGCACTGGGTAAACCCGGCGGAACAGTCGCAAATGCCGGACGTGCAAGTGGCCGCCTGGCCGGCCGCCGTGCCGCAGACGTTGCTGCAGGTGCCGCAATTCGCCGGATCGGCAAGCAGATTGGCGCACACGCCACTGCAGTTGGTAATCCCGCTGCCGCAGGA
>JBKJND010000013.1:0-6611 GCA_046596095.1 Ahniellaceae bacterium
CCGCGAGCGCCGGCGCCATCACCTTGAGCGCAACTTCGCGATCCAGCGATTCCTGCACCGCGAGATAGACCGACGCCATTCCGCCGACGCCAAGTGGTTGCAGGACTCGGTAACCGGGGATGTTCACACTTTCCGTCATGCGGCGGTCCAGACCATTCGAAAAGGGCTAATAGCGAACCATAGCAAACGCTATCCGGCGCCGCACGAATGGCGCAACGCTCCCAACCAGTGCGCGGCGATCGTCAACGCCAGCGCTGCTGGCGCGGAAACGGCTACGCGCCGCGATTCAGCGCGCCGCAGCCCGCACTTGCCGCAGCGCCGAGACGAAGCGACTCATGTCGTAACCTTCGTCGCGCTCGACGGTTGCGTAGAGTCCGTCGACGCGGCCTTGCAGCGCCTTTGACCTGGCCTCGTCGACTGCCCCAGCATTCTGAAATACGGCCACGACCGACTGCACCGCCATGCTGGCTTGCTCGGCCGCCACGTAGTCGCGAAACTCGCCTGCCTCGGCGTCGCGCATCAGACTGTCGAGTATCGGTCCGAGGCTGTCAGCGCCGAACGCGTGCGCACCGACGCCGGGCAGCGACGCCCGGATGTTGTCGCGAAGTCGCCTGGCAACGGCCGCCGTCGCATCGCGGCTGCGCGTCGTGGCTTGGTGCAACTCCTTGATTTGCCCGCGTAAACGACCGGACGCATCCGGATCGACGACTGCCAGCACATGGCGATACATCACCAGATTCGAATCGTTTAGTCGCACCACACCCGGCCCAAGCCCGGTGCCCTGACGCGGTGCCCAACGCTTGCCGGACATGGGGCGATGGCAGGCGTGGCAATCGAACAGAACCAGCTCCGGAAAAATGCCCTGCGTGCCATGCCGCGCATCCAGCAACACATCCAGCGTATTGGCTGCAGCGACGCCCTGCCCCACGCCCCAGTCGCGCAAACCGTTGAACCGACCCTTGCGCTTTTCGTAATCGGCGTCGATCGTGTAATGCGGGTTGAGCCAGGTAAACGTGTCGAGTTCGAACGCGAGCCGAGGATGGCCCGCACCCATGATGCGATGCGTGATCATCCGCTCGGGCGTACCCATGTGGCAGCTCAGGCACAGCTCCGCGCGCGCGACCGGGTCTTCGGTGGGATAGAGGCCCGCCGCGAGATTGTCGGCATGCGAGACCTTGCGGTCGGCGTGCGAGGCGATCCATTTTTCGGCGCCGCCATGGCAGGTTTCGCAACCGATGCCGTCGTCGACCTGAAACTTCTCGCCGCGCTGCGCGACCGCAATGTTGTCGGCGTGGCAGTCGAGGCACACCTTTGCCTGCGTCGCATCGCCGAGACCGAGCTTGCGCGCGATCGACTGACCGTCGGCGCTCGAGAGCGCCTGCAAGGCCTTGGTCGCGTGGGGGTCGAACTGCTGCCACAACGCAAACTCGTTGCGCATGACGGTCGAGTCCTTGAACGGTTTGTTGGAACCGTGGCACACGCCGCTCGCGCAGCTCGCTACGCCGAGATGTTTGTGACGATCGATGCGCGCGGGCGCAGAGTCTGCGCTGGCGACAGGCGGAAAAACAAAAAGCACTGCGAACCCTGTGACCATGAGCACCGCAGACAGCGATTGCCGGAACATGATGCTCGTTCTCCCCCCGGGGAAGCGGGCTCAGCAAATTGCCGGTCCCCTGTGCCGGCCCCACCGATTATGCCACCGTAACCGCACGCCAAGAGCAATCCCGCGACGGCACGCGCGTTGGTGTCATTGCGGCTCTGCTACCGGCCCAGGCGACAAGGACTCCCACAGACAATGACCACCGCTTGCGCGTTCGATGGAGGAAAGACGAGCCGCGTGCGCCGCGTGGTCTGCGCGCGACGCGACAAATCGTCGCAGGATCGTCGCGGCCGCGGATGGATCGCGCGACACCCCTCGCCCTTCACGCGCTGAAACCTCGACCAGCGCCAGTGCACCCTGCCCCGCCGTCATCCCGAGGTAGACATCGGCCAGCAGGCGCGCGTCAAGCAATGCCCCGTGCAGTTCGCGTTTGCTGTTGTCGACACCTAGACGCTTGCACAGCGCGTCCAGAGAATTGCGCTGTCCGGGCCATTGGCGCCTTGCCAACGCCAACGTATCGATCACCCGACACTCGGAACCCGAGCATCGGAATTCGATCCCGGCCAGAGCCAGCTCGGTGTCGAGAAAGCCGAGATCGAACCCGGCGTTATGGATGATGAGTTCCGCGCCCCGCACGAACTCGACGAACTCGGCAGCAAGTTGCCCAAAGCGCGGCTTGTCCAGCAGGAACTCGTCGCGAATGCCGTGCTTGGCCAGCGCGCCCGGGTCGCTACGGCGATCGGGATTGAAAAAATGGTGAAACACCCGTCCAGTCGCGCGCCGCTCGATCAACTCGACGCAACCGATCTCGACGATGCGATCGCCTTTGTCGAACTCGAGGCCCGTGGTCTCCGTGTCCAGCACGATCTGGCGCATCAGGCCATGCCCTCCGCGCGCAGAGTTGCGATGGCTGCGCGAGCCGCGGCATCGACGCGCTCGTTTTCGATGTGCCCCGTGTGTCCCTTGATCCAGCGCCACTCCACCAGGTGCACGGCGGCCACGCCGTCGAGTCGCTGCCAAAGATCGACATTCTTGACCGCGCCGCGATCGCTGGTCCGCCATCCATTGCGCTTCCATCCGGGCATCCAGCGTGTAATGCCATCCATGACATAGCGGGAATCCGTGGTGAGCACCACATTCGCCTCGCGTTGCAATGCTTCGAGCGCTGCAATGGCCGCCATCATTTCCATCCGGTTGTTGGTCGTCGCGGCAGCGGCGCCTGCAAGCATCTTTTCCCGTCCCTGCCAACGCAACAGCGCCGCCCATCCGCCCGGACCTGGATTGCCCGAGCACGCACCATCGGTGAATATTTCGACAACAGCCTTGTCCGCAAGCATCATGCGCTACGACGGCAAGGCGTTACGTTGCGCGTCGCCAGGGCAAGGCCGCGCGGTCGCTGCGCACGCAAACGGCCGGTCAGCGGAATGATCGCCGCGCCGGAGCGCCAGGCCCGCAACGCGAACGCCATCCCGAAGCGATCGAACATGCCGGGCGCGCCGGGCCACGCGGGTCCGATGCGTTCCGTTCTCTGCACATCAAGGCCCAGCGCACACAAGGATCGGGACCAGTGCTGCGGTGTCTGTATACGCATGTCCGATGTCCACCGGACTTGCCGTTGCCACATCGACCATGGATGAAACCCGAACAGCAGCAGCACGCCGGCGGGCTTCAACAACTGCGTGCACTGCGAAAGGAGATCATCGCCGTCTTCCGCCAACTCGTGACTGTGCTGCACCACAACGTGCGATGCGGAGCCAGCAGCGAACGGCAGCGCATCGACCGAGCCGCGCGCATCTCCGCCAAAACAACCGTTCGCCTCGACTACGAACGTCGACTGCATGGCGCCCGGCGGCGGGTCTTCGGAGAGCGTCGCCACACCGATCCACAACATGCGATCGCCCGCGTGCAGGGGGGCATGCCGGCGCTGCCACGCGGCTTCGATCGACGTCAGCTGCGCAAGCCGCTGAACCGCCATGTGCGCGTCGATGCGCGAGACTGGAACCGCCGATGTCGGAACTGAATGGGGCATCCGTTTGACGCACTGAGAGCCGACGAGGATTGTGCTACAAAAGCGCCCGGTAGCGACATCCGTGCGGCCGCTGCACCTTCGCGAAGCACGAGTCGCTCGGTTGCCAAGCGCCCGTTGCAAGTCTCCCGCTGCGAGGACACCATCAAATGCGCCTGCGCCCCTTGCCTGCATTGCAGGACAACTACATCTGGCTCCTCGACGACGGCGCGAGCGCAATCGCCGTGGATCCAGGCATGGCTGGCCCATTGCTGGATGAATTGGCGAGCAGCCACCTGCGCCTGACGGCCGTGCTGCTGACCCATCATCACCCCGATCATGTGGGCGGGGTTCCAGAGGTTCTGCGCGAGCACCCCGACGCGAAAATTTTCGGACCCCACGATGCGCGCATGCCGGAGCCCTTGCGGCGTGTTGGCGAAGGCGACAATGTGGCCGTGGAATTTCCGCAGGTTTCATTCGACGTCATCGAGATTCCGGGGCACACCACGAGCCACATTGCCTATGTCGGCGCGGGCATTATTTTTTGCGGCGACACTTTGTTCTCGCTCGGCTGCGGCCGCATGTTCGAAGGCACACCTGCGCAGTTCCAGACATCTCTAGCGCGCATCGCGGCGTTGCCGGGTCGCACCCTGGTTTGCTGCGGGCACGAGTACACCGTGGCCAATGGCCAGTTCGCGATCGAGCTTGACGCGCACAATCCGGCGCTGGTCCATCGGATCGAAGGCGCGCGCCAAATGCGGGCCGCGTCACTGCCGACGCTGCCGTCCTGCATTGAGGACGAGCGCGATGCCAACCCCTTCTTGCGGGGAGAGTCACCCGCAATTATCGACGCGCTGACGCGCCGCCACGGCGTTGCACCGCGCGACGCGGTCGAAACGTTCTCCTGGCTCCGAGCGTGGAAGGACGCGTTTCGGGCGCCTGCAGCGTGACCCTGTGGGCAAGGCCTCTGCGCGCAGTACTCTTGGGCGTCCTCGCCCTGACCCTTGGTGCGTGTCAGACGGCACCTCGACGAACCGAAGTTGATTCAGGCCGCGCGAACGAACCCCCAGGTGCGCAGCGCTCGCCCGTCAGTACAAAGCGCACCGCCAAGCGACCTGAAACCAGCACGACCACGATTTCATCGCCACCTGCGCCGGCCGAAGCGAACGTAGACGAGGCTGGATCCACACATTCCGGCTTGCCCGACGCCGCGAGATCGCCACCTGAAATCGAGGTAGAGAACGCGCCGCCGCCGGAAGCCGACCTCTGGGCGCGCTTGCGCGCGAACTTCTCGTTCGTCGAATGCGAGCCGCGCAAATCCATGCGTGCGTCGCTGCGCGGGTTCACCGCGCATCCCGAGGCCTTCGAACGCATGCTCGACAACGCGGCGCCACAACTCGACTACGTGACCCGGCGTCTCGCGGAGGCGGACATCCCGGCGGAGTTCGCATTGCTGCCCATGGTCGAGAGCCGCTATGTCATCTTTCCGAAGCGTGCAGGATCGCGCGGGCCGGCCGGTCCCTGGCAGCTCATGCCGCGCACTGCTCGCGCATTCGGCCTCAAGGTCGACCGCAACCACGACGAACGCCTGGAGCTTGTCGCGTCGACTGCAGCCGCGATCCGCTTGCTCAAGTCCCTGCATAATCAGTTCGACGACTGGGTGCTGGTCAACCTCGCGTTCAACGCCGGCGACGGCCGCGTGCGCGGCGCGCTCCGGCGCGCGGGCGGCTGGCACGGCGATCCGTACGCGTTGCCGCTCAGTCCCATCACACGCGCACATTTTTCGCGGCTGCGTGCCCTGGTGTGCATTTGCACCGAGCCGGAGCGTTACGGCCTGTCGCTGCCCGCTCCTCCCACCACGCAATTGCATGCGCTGTCCGCAAGCCAGGATCGGAACGAGGCCGAAGGGTCCGAGCAGACGATCCAGCCGCCAACAATTCCCGCGACTCACGTAGTCGCACGCGGAGAATCGCTCTGGCGCGTCGCGCAGCGCTACAGCGTCGCTCTCGACAAGCTCCGGCACTGGAACGCACTGGGCACCAAGTCCCTGCTGCAGCCCGGTCAGATCCTGCGTTTGACCGCGCCCTGAGGCTGGTAATTCAAGCGGTCGTTTCACGACCCTGCCGCTTCGCTACACTTCTCCACGACTTTTTCGATCGGAACCAAAATGGGTTTTCTCACCGGCAAACGCGCGCTCATCGTCGGTATCGCGAGTCAACGCTCGATCGCGAGCGGCATTTCCGAGGCCATGCACCGCGAAGGCGCAGAGCTCGCCTTCACGTATCAGAACGAGCGACTGAAGTCGCGGGTCGAAGCTGCGGCGGCAGCGGCCGGCTCGTCAATCGTGTTGCCGCTTGATGTCGCCGAAGACTCGCAGATCGCCACCGTATTCGACGAACTGGCGAAACACTGGGACGCGTTCGACATCCTCGTGCATTCCGTCGGATTCGCACCGCGCGAAGCACTGCAGGGTGAGTTTCTCGAAGGACTGACGCGCGAATCGTTCGCGATCGCACACGACATATCGAGCTACAGCCTGGCGGCGTTGGCGAAAGCGGCGCGCCCGCTGATGCAGGGGCGCAAGGGCGCGATCCTCACCCTGTCCTACCTTGGCGCCGAGCGTGCGCTCGCGAACTACAACGTTATGGGCCTGGCCAAAGCAAGTCTTGAGGCCAACGTGCGCTACCTGGCATACAACCTCGGACCCGAAGGCACGCGCGTCAATGCGATTTCGGCCGGGCCGATCAAGACGCTCGCGGCTTCGGGTGTCGCCAATTTCAGGCGCATGGTCGAGAACTTCGAGGTGACTGCGCCACTTCGCCGCTCGGTGACCATCGAGGAAGTCGGCAATGTCGCGGCGTTTCTCTGCTCCGATCTCGCTTCGGGCATCACCGGAGAGATCACTTACGTCGATGCCGGCTTCAGCATCGTCGGCATGAGCAGCGGGTAGCGCGCTGAGCGCGATCTCCACGCCGCATAACGTAGGTCAGGTCGGCCCCGCCGACC
>JBKJND010000171.1:0-3283 GCA_046596095.1 Ahniellaceae bacterium
TGCGACCCGGATCGCGCGGAGTCTCCCTCGTTCCTCGCAATCATCGGAACCGGCAAAAATGGTCGCAGGCGTTCGGATACGCCGACCGCTCCCGCCCCTGGCCCGCCGCCACCGTGCGGTGTCGAGAAAGTCTTGTGCAGGTTCATGTGTATGGCGTCGAAGCCCATGTCGCCAGGCCGGACCTTGCCAAGAATTGCGTTGAGGTTCGCCCCGTCGTAATAGAGCAACCCACCCGCATCGTGTACGAGGCTCGCGATCTCGACGATGCGGCGCTCGAACACGCCGAGCGTCGAAGGATTGGTGAGCATGATGCCAGCCGTCTTCGGGCCGAGCACCTTTTTCAGCGCCTCGACATCCACATCACCGTCTTTGCCCGTCGCGATTTCGCGCACCGTGCAACCGCACATGATCGCCGTTGCAGGATTGGTGCCGTGCGCGGCATCGGGCACGATGATTTCGGTCCGCTCGGTGGCGCCGCGGCTGCGGTGGTACGCCATGATCATGGCGACGCCGGCAAACTCGCCCTGCGCACCCGCCATGGGCGACAACGAAACCCCGCCGCGCATGCCGGTGACGTCGGCGAGGATTTCCTGCAGGTCGTACATGCAGCTCAGAAATCCCTGCGACAGCGACTCCGGCGCATACGGGTGACGCGCGAGAAACCCCTGCTGCATCGCCAGCGTGTTGCAGGCGCGCGGGTTGTATTTCATCGTGCACGAACCCAGCGGATAGAAATGCGTGTCGATGGAGAAATTCTTGCGCGACAAGTTGGTGTAATGCCTGACGGCCTGGAGTTCCGAGACTTCGGGCAAGCCGACGGGCGAACGGCGGAGCAGCGCCGCCGGCAGATCCGCGGGAACCGCTACGGTCATTGGCAACTGGGCGCCGGACACGCGTCCGGGCATTGAAGCGTCGAATATCAGCATGGAAGGCGAGGCGTCGAAAAGACCGCCGCATGATGCCACATCACGGTTCGCGAGCGGTTTCTACAGCAGTGCGGCAACACCGGGTTCCGCGCTCGGACGCGACGCCACTTCGCGCAGGCGGTCGCACAAGGCGCTGGCTTCGTCGGCTGCCAGACAAGCGACTTCCACCGGCGAGCCGACCAGATCGGAACTGCCCGCACTGGCTACCGCCACGCGCGCCATGCCCTGTCGCCGATCACCTGGCGTTTGCCGCAAGCGCACACTCTGGATGTCGCGGAGTCGCACGCTGTCCCAACTCCGGCTGAGCCAGCCATCGCGCACGGCAAAGGTTTCCGCGTCCATTACGTAGCCGCCGAACTTCGCGCGCCCGCGCGCGTCGAGCCATAGCCACGGAAGCACCAGCCACGCCCACAGGAACAGGGGATTGACCAGGGCGAGCGCGCTCACGCCCAATACAACGAACAGCGCCGGCCACTTGAACATCCGCCACGCCGCGCGCGGGTGCAGCGGTCGCCAATCGTCGCGCAGCCAGTCCGCGTCCGGTCGCACCTCGGCCAGAATGCGTTGTGCGTCTGGCACTGTTGCGATGGGTGCAAGCCAACGCAGGCGCGTTTCTTTTTCCGCGCCCTGCTGAGCCCCACCCGCGAGCGTCACTTGCACGCTGACCCGACGCATCCGCGCGAGCAACCAGCTCTGGCGGACCGTGACGCGCTGAATCCGCTTTGGCGTGGCGCCCGCGCGAGTGCGTGTCAATAACCCGGCTTCGCTGACGATGCGACGACCTTGTCGTTCCAGGCGAAATCCGTAAAACGTGACGATCGCGATCACCACCGACAAAGCGCGCAGCAAAATCCACAGCAACCCCAACATGACGAACGCGGCCAGCACCACCGAGATGGCCCCGTGTTCGCCCACGAAACCCCAGGCAGCGCGTTGTGCGCCTCCCAACAGCTGGCTCACCAACGGCATGTCGCGAAAATCGAAATCGAACTGCCATGACGCGGCCCACAACGCCGCCAGCGCGACCAGTCCACGATTGGACGAAATCCCGAGGCGCACCAGCTCGCCGAGTCCGAGCGCGTGCAGGACTTCCGGCGCGTCTGCCTCGGCCGCACCATCCTCCACGACGTGGCCGACGCCCTCGCGCAGGACGCGTTCCAGCCGGTCGGCCTCCGCGCGCGCGATCACGTTCATCACCGCCTCGGGCTTGGTGCCGCCTGCCGATTCGAGACGAAGTTCGGTGACGCCAAACAATCGATGCAGCGGATTGCGCCGCTGCACGACGTTGTGGATGCGCCCAATCGGAATGTGCCGCTCGGTGCGATTGAAAATGCCTTCTTTGACAATCAGCTCATCGCCGAGCAACCGGTAGCGAAAGCCCACGCTGTAGACGAGTGCATACAAAGACAGTCCTGCGGCCGCCGCCACACCGAAAAATTCCCAACGATCGCCGCGCCCGAACACCCATAGCACCACCAGCGGCACCAGCACCTGACGCAACTGCGTGAGCAGCACGAACAGCCACGACCACGGGTGCAGGCGGCGCTCGCTTGCGGCATCGAGCGCGATCGAGGTTGTGGGCGGTGAGGGTTCATCCATTGTCGGCGCCGGCAGAGTCCGTGCCAGCGGAATCTTCGCTCAACGCTGCGTCGCCCAAGGGTTCGCTCTCCCGACCCAGCAACCGATCGCGCAGCAACACCGCGTCGGCATACGCGAGCCCGTCGATCTCAAGCGCACCGAGTTGCACCGCCGCGGTAAACACCTTCAGCTTGCCGATGCCGTAGCGACGCGCGAGCGGACCTTGATTGACTTCGGTGTGTTGCACGCGCGCACTCGGAATGAACACCTCCGATTGCCACCACACGCCGTGCCGATAGCGCAACCCGCGTGCAAAGCGTTCGCAACGAAAACGCGCAATCGACAGCCGCAAATGGCGGGACGCGATGCTCCAGACGAGCAATCCCAGCAACGCACTCGCGAGCAATCCCCTGGGACCCTGCCAGACACTCGCGACGATCGAGAGCGGCACCAGCAATACGCCGATTACCAGCGCTTGCGACCACGCCCACAGGCGCGCCGCGGCCGGATGCAGCGGATACGACTCGAGCACGGCGTCCAAAGGGGGCGCCGCAGCGTCTGTCGGCTCCCCTGCAAGCTCGATGTCGGGCTCGGAGACGATTGCATCAGGCCGTGGCACTTGAACTGGTGCTTCGCCCCTCGCGTCAGGATTGTCCTGGAGAACAGGTGCCGCGTCGGACCCTTCGGCCGGTTTACCGGATTCAATCTCACCCACGCCCGTCAACGGACAGACCCGGACTCGGCGGGATAAATGTCCGTATGCGCCTTGCCGTCGGCAC
>JBKJND010000232.1:0-3009 GCA_046596095.1 Ahniellaceae bacterium
GCGCGCCAACATCGCAGCGCGCGAGCGCTGCTTCCACTGCACCGCGCGCGTGCGCGCCGCGCAAACCGCGCAGCCGTGCGGCAAAGGTCAGCGCTTCGCGTGGGGTCGCGTCTTGATAAAGCGCCGGATGTTCCGGCGCGTACGCCACCAGATCGCGTTGTGCGCGCGGTTCGCGCGCGACATCGTGGCCCGCGATCCGCACACGCCCGCGATCCGCCGCAAGAATTCCTGCGAGCAGTTTCAGCGTCGTGGACTTGCCGGCGCCGTTGATGCCAAGAAGGCCAAGCACGCGACCGCGTGCCAGCGAAAGATTGACGTCGCGCACCGCTTCGATACGCCCGAATCGGCGCGCGAGGTGTTCGACTTCGAGGATGGATGACACGGAAGAGGCGGCCGACATTGACGGCGATTGTGCCACGCCTGTCTCACCCCCTGAACCGCTCGGCTCGCGTCGCTTGAGCCGCCGTCACGACGACCCCGGTACACTGGGCGCCGTCCTCGCCTCCAGACCCCGACTCTCATGCATACCTCCCTGGCTGACCTGGCCGCCTTCGGCTTGACGGGTTCGCACTGGCTCGCCGTGGTGGTGACCTTCGTTGTGATCGCGCAGCTCACGATCCTGTCGGTCACGTTGTACCTGCACCGCTCCGCCACGCATCGCGGCGTCGACTTTCATCCTGCGATCGCGCACGCCATGCGCTTCTGGCTGTGGCTGACGACGGCGATGGTCACGAAGGAGTGGGTCGCGATACATCGCAAGCATCACGCGCGTTGCGAGACGGCGGACGATCCGCACAGTCCGCGCTTCCATGGCATCGGCAAGGTGTTTTTCCACGGGGTGGTGCTGTATCAGGAAGCTTGCAGGGACCGCGCCATGATCGAGCAGTATGGTCAGGGCACGCCCGACGACTGGATCGAACGCAAGCTCTACGCGCCGTTGCCGGCACTCGGCCCCACCACACTCGCCATCGCAATGGTGATTGCGTTCGGCTTCGTGGGCCTCGCGATGTGGGCGATCCTGATGCTCGTAATTCCCGTGGGCGCCGCCGGTTTCATCAACGGGCTTGGTCACTGGTGGGGCTACCGCAATTTCGAGACGCCGGACACCGCGACCAACTTGACGCCCGTCGCCTTCATCCTCGGCGGCGAGGAACTGCACAACAACCACCACGCGTTTCCGAGTTCGGCCAAGTTTGCACTGCGCAAGTGGGAGTTCGATATCGGCTGGACAGCGATCCGTGCATTCCGCGTGTTCGGCCTTGCGCGCGTGTTGCGCGAAGCACCCGAGCTTGCGATTCGTCCCAACGTGTCCTTGCCGGATGCCGAAACACTCAAGGCCCTGGTCGGTCACCGTGTTGGCGTCATGACGGGTTATTTCCGCGAGGTCATCAAACCTGTGTTGCGCGCTGAGTTCGCGCGGTCACGTGCGGCCAGGCGTGCGCTGCGCCGCCCGATGCGCAAGGCACTGCTTGATGACGGTCGGTGGCTCGACGGCGGGGCGCGCGAGCGCCTTGGCGCCTGGCTTGCCGAGCGACCGCAAGTGGCGCTGGTCGTTGAACACCGCAAGCGCTTGCAAGCCGCCATCGAACGTTCAGGGCGCTCCGCCGAGGCCACGCTCGCCGGCGTCCAGCAATGGTGCTCTGAAGCCGAAGCTTCCGGCGTCGCCGCGCTCCAGTCCTTCGCTTGCCGCCTGCGCGGCTACCAACTCGTCGCCGCGCATTGATTTCCCTTCTCCCCGCTGTCGTGGGGAGAAGGCGGCGCGTAGCGCCGGATGAGGGGTGGCCTTCCGCAGTGACAAGAGCGCCCCTCATCCGCCTTCGGCACCTTCTCCCCGCACGCGGGGAGAAGGGAAAAACTTTGGGTCTCCTGGTCTCGGCGCCCCGCGATTTGCGACACTGGGTCCGTCGTTACACGCGCGGAGTCAGTGATGTCCGACACGGTGCAGAATCCAGAGGCTCGGCGCGCGCGCGTCAGCGCAGCGCAAGCACGCCGCGAGTACATCGACTCGATCGAGTGCCCGGATAAATTCTGGGCGGGCATCGCCGAACGCATCGACTGGTATCGCAAACCCACTCGGATCAAGAACACCAGCTTCGCGGCGGAAGACTTTCATATTCGCTGGTTCGAGGATGGCGTGCTCAACGTCAGTGTCAATTGCCTCGATCGGCACCTTGCGAAACGCGGCGACCAGCCCGCGCTGATCTTCGAAGCGGACGACCCCGCGCAACCCGCGCAGACTATTACCTATCGCGAGCTGCACGCGCGCATCTGCCAGCTTGCCAACGTGCTGCGCGCGCAAGGCATCGGCAAAGGCGATCGCGTCACGATCTACCTGCCGATGATTCCCGCGGCGGTCGCGGCGATGCTTGCCTGCGCGCGTATTGGTGCCGTGCATTCCGTCGTGTTCGGCGGATTCGCTGCACGCTCAATCGCCGACCGCATCCTGGACTCCGGCTCAAAGCTCGTCATCACCGCCGATGAAGGCATGCGCGGCGGCAAGGTCGTCCCGCTCAAGGCAAACGTCGACGCCGCACTGGAGTTGCCGGGAACGCAGTGCGTGACGACCGTGCTCGTGGTGAGGCGCACGGGCCGCGAGGTCTCCATGCAAGCGCATCGCGACTATTACCTGGCGCCGCTCGCCGATGCGCAGCCGATCACCTGCAAACCCGAGCGCATGCTCGCCGAGGATCCGCTCTTCATCCTCTACACCACGGGCTCGACCGGCAAACCCAAGGGCGTGTTGCATACGACCGCGGGTTACCTCGTGTTCGCGGCCTACACGCACGAGCGCGTGTTCGACTTGCGAGACGACGACGTGTTCTGGTGCACCGCCGACGTTGGCTGGGTCACCGGCCACAGCTACATCGTCTACGGACCGCTCGCGAACGGCGCACGCACACTGATCTTTGAGGGCGTGCCGACGTATCCGACCGTCGCGCGTTTCTGGGAGGTCATCGACCGTCACCGCGTCACCATTTTCTATACCGCGCCCACCGCACTCCGATCGCT
>JBKJND010000407.1:0-8300 GCA_046596095.1 Ahniellaceae bacterium
TTGCGAGAAGCGCAGGGCACCGGAATCGCCGGGAGCGATTCCGGCGAACGTTCGGGGCGCTATGGTTTTGGTGACTTTTGACGAAACAAAAGTCACTCGCTCGCCGCAGGCGAGTGAAACGCTGTTGCTGTTGCGATGGCGAACTTCAGTACCAAGGCGCTGATTCAAAAGAGAAACGAGGGACAAAAACCGGGGAAACGTCAGGAGCGGTGCTATGCGCCGCTGCTCCTGCTGTCGCGCAGGGGCTGGCGACAAGCAGGCGAGCAAGCTCGGCGCTACAGACGCAGGGCGCTGTTGGTGCAAGCGGGGCATTCGGGATCGCGGGGGATGGCGATTTCGCGGAAGCGCATGTTGCGCGCATCGAAGGTCAGCAGACGGCCGCACAGGGTTTCACCGAAACCCAGCAGCAGCTTCAGCGTCTCGGTCGCCTGGATCAGGCCAATAATTCCAGGGACCACGCCGAGCACACCCGCGGTGGCGCAATTGGGCGCAAATTCAGGTGGCGGCGACTCGGGAAAGAGGCATCGGTAGCACGGCCCGGGCGCACCGGGACGCGCCGGCCAGAACACGCTGACCTGGCCTTCGAAGCGATGCACCGCTCCGTACACCAATGGCTTGCCAAGCGCGATGCTCGCCGCGTTGACGTGATGGCGCGCGGCAAAGTTGTCGGAGCCATCTATCAGCACATCGGCATCGCGCGCCAGCTCGATCGCGTTGCCGGCCGCCAGTGCCGCTTCGATTGCCTCCACGCGAATCTGCGGATTCAGCGCGCGCAATGCGCGCGCCGCCGAAGCGACCTTGGCCGCGCCAACGTCTTCATCGCGATGCAGGATCTGCCGGTGCAGATTCGTGCGATCGACGCGATCCGGATCGACGATACGCAGATTGCCGACACCCGCCGCCGCCAGATACAACGCCAGCGGGGAACCCAGCCCTCCGGCGCCCACGATGAGCACCCGCGCGGCGCGCAGACGTCGCTGACCTTCGATGCCGATCTCCGGAAGGATTAGTTGTCGCGCGTAACGCTCGCTCGAGTCGGCGTCCAGCACCACTTCCGTTTCCGGCAAACTCGCCAGGCGCCAGGCGATGAAGCCGCCCGCCACGCTTGCGGTGCGCGCGTAGCCGCGCTCCCGCAGCAGGGTTGCTGCGGCCAGCGAACGCTTGCCGGTCGCGCAGATAGCGATCATCTCCGTTTCCCGCGATCCGCTATCCGCCGCGACGCTTGCTTCGAGTTGCGCAAGTGGCACGTTTTCGGAGCCAACGGCCGCGCCCAGAGCAAACTCCGCAGGCTCGCGCACGTCGATCAGCCGCGCGCCGTGTTGCGCCCTTGCGTAGGCAACAGCGGGCGTGATGGCGGACCTGTCGTCGTCGGGGGCTGGTTTGTTCATGACAAGCTCCATCGACGCACCGGCACGATCGCATCCATGCCAAATTCCGATCGTTCTGCAGCGAGCTCCACCAGTGCGTTCGATTCCACCAATGAGCGCAAGGCACCGGAACTGAGCGAAGGATGCAGCGTGACGCGCGCAATCCCATCAGCGTCAATGCGTACGTTGCCGCGACGCCATTCCAGTCGGTCGTGGCGCTTGGCGACGCTGTGCGTCAATCGCGCCACGGTCGGCGCTGGGTCGAGCGCTGCGCAATCCATCCAGCGAGCGAGCATGGGCCGCACCAGCGCCACAAACGTCGCCAAGACTGATACGGGATTTCCCGGCAGGCCAAACACCAGCGATTCGCCGATGCGCGCGACGAGCGCTGGCATACCCGGTCGGAAGCGCAACTTCCAGAACAGCACGGCGCCGAGCTCTGCGCAGAGACGCGGCAAGTAATCGGCTTCGCCGGCCGACACGCCGCCCGTCACGATGATCAAACGGTGTGCCGACGCTGCCCGGCACAACGCGTCGCGCAACGCGTCTTGATCGTCGCGCACGTGCAAACGAGTGACGTCGCGAATGCCGTGATCGGCCAGCAAGCCCGCGAGCAACGGACCGTTGCTGTCGTATCGGAGTCCGTGTTGCCATGGCGCGCCAGCCGGCAACAGTTCGTCGCCAGTCGTGATGACAGCCACCGACGGAGCGCCGCGCAGTTGCAGATTATCGAATCCCAGCGTCACCGCCGTGGCCACCGCGACGGCGTCGAGTCGCGTGCCGGCGAGGAGCGCCGGATGTCCGGACTCGAAATCGTCGGAGGCGCTGCGCACGTTGGCACCGATCTGCGGCATCGTTTGAAATTCGATGCGAACTGCGCCGTCCAATTCGTCGATGCGCCGCGTCTGTTCGTGCATCACGACGGTATCGGCGCCGTCGGGTAGCGGGGCACCGGTGGTGATGCGTCGGCACGCGTTCGGCACCAGGGGTTCGATCGCCGTCGCGCCAGCCAGTGTCGCGCCGTCCTCGCGAAGGGTCGAACCAGTGGTCGCCAAGTCGGCCCGTCGCAGCGCATAACCGTCCATCGCGCTGCACGCAAATCCGGGTACCGCGCGCGGCGCTGCCACGTCTCGCGCGAGCACGCGATGCAGCCCCTGCTCCACACTCGTCGCTTCAATGGTCGGCGGGGGTAACAATGCTGCCGCTTCGACGACGATGGCGCGCGCCGCTGCGAGCGTCAGCATGTCGCGACTCCGGTCGATTCGCGCTCCGCGATGTCAAGATCCGCCAGCGTATTGATGTTGCCGAAACGATCGCGCGGAAAATCGACGGGCACCGCACGAAGTCTTTGCTGCAGCGCGCGCACCGACAGCGCTCGCTCATGCAGCGCCTCATCCACACGGGCAAGCGCACCCGCGGGCCACACCGCCACCAGAGGCTGCTCGCCGTTCGCGTCGCGGGCGTACGCGAGGCGCTGGCCGCCTTCGGATGCGTCGAGCAGTCGCATGAGCACGGCGCTGGAAACATGCAGCGCATCGACCGGAATCGTGAGAAGCGGATCGCCAAACTGCACGTTCAACGCTGCGCTGACTGCCGCCAAAGGCCCCAGGAATTCGGGAGTTGTATCCGCGAATACGGGCACACCCAAAGCCCGATATCGATCGAGTGTGCGATTGGCGCTGATCGCGATTGGCCAGTAGTTGCCGGACAGCTCCCGCAGGCGACGGACGATGAGCGCCTCACTCCCAATCTCGAGCCATCCCTTGTCGCGATTCCCGCAACGGGTGCCCTTCCCACCCGCCAGGATCAACAAGCCCGGTCGTAGCATAGTGTTCACGCAATCTCGTTCCTGGGTCGTTTCCGCGACAGGAAAATGGGAATCCTCTCTTGCTCGTCACGGGGAGTACGGGCGAACTATTATCTCAGCGGCGTTTGACATGCTTGATCAGCCGACGCCGCTTGCGCACCTGGCCCTCGGTCAGCACATTCTTGCGGCCGGCAAACGGGTTCTCGCCATCGCGCAATTCCACGCGAATTGGCACCCCCACGAGTTCGTAGCGGTCGCGCAGAAAATTCTCGAGATAACGCCGATACGAGTCGGGCAGAGCGGCAAGACGCGAACCGTGCACGATCACGCGCAGCGGACTGTTGCCGCCGATATGGGCGTAGCGCAATTTCGCCGCACGACCGCGCACCATGGGCGGTTGCACTTTTTCCACCGCGAATTCAATCGCCTTGGTAAGTTCGCTGCTGGAAAACACTCGCGACGCCGATGCATGCGCGCGCTGCACGGCTTTAAGCAACTCGCCGAGGCCGCTGCCGTGCAGCGCCGAGATGAAGACCTGCTCAGCCCAGGGCACGAACACGAATTTGCGCTCGAGTTCGGACTTGACGCGTTCGCGCGCATGGGCCGCGAGGCCATCCCACTTGTTGGCGGCGAGTACGAGCGCGCGACCGGCGTCGAGCACATGCCCGATCACGGTCGCGTCCTGATCCGTCACGCCTTCTGCGGCGTCGATCAGCACGACAACCACGTGTGCACGTTCGATCGCCTGTAGCGTCTTGATGACGGAGAATTTCTCGACCGCCTCGTCGACCTTGCCGCGACGCCGCACACCTGCCGTGTCGACGAGCACATAGTCGAGACCATCGCGCGTCAACGGGATCTCGATGGCGTCGCGCGTGGTGCCGGGAATCGGCGAGGCGATCACGCGTTCCTCGCCGAGCAGGCGATTGACCAGCGTCGACTTGCCGACATTGGGTCGCCCCACCATCGCCACGCGCGGTGGCTCCGGCGGCGGCTTTTCCGATGAGCGCGGCGCATCGACGGGCGGTGCGGCAAACGATTCGGGCAGTTGCGCGAGCACCGTCGCAACCAGTACATCGATGCCACGCCGATGTGCCGCCGCTATCGGTACGCGCGCGGCAATGCCGAGCGCCGAAAATTCCGCATTGACGCTGGATTCTTCGAGACCGTCGATCTTGTTGACGGCGACCACCAGCGGCTTGCCGCTGCGCCGGAGCTTGGCGAGGATGTCGCGGTCGGTGCCGAGGAGTCCGTCGCGCGCGTCCAGCATCAGCACGACGATGTCGGATTCTTCGATGGCGGCCCATGCCTGGCGCGCGGTCAGCGCGTCCATGCCTTCGTCCTCGCCGGTCAGTCCGCCGGTGTCGACCACCACGAACGGACGCGTATCCTGCTCACGGCAAAAGCCGTAGTGGCGGTCGCGCGTCAGTCCAGGCTGATCGGCGACCAGCGCGTCGCGGCTTCGGGTCAGCGCATTGAACAACGTCGACTTGCCGACGTTGGGACGTCCGACCAGTGCCACGACCGGCAGCAAGGGCACCGCGATCGCAGTCGCCGGGGTATTCAACCGCCGACGCGATATGCCGCGATGTCGCCCTCGGTGCCCACGATGTACGCAACATTGCCCACGACCAGCGGCGTCGCGCGCACGCGCTCCTTGCCGACCCGATCGCGTGCCGCAAACGCGCCATCGGACGCTTTGAGCCAATGCACGTAACCTTCGAGATCGGCCACCACCACGTAGTCGCCGATCACCGCCGGGCTACTGAGTCCGCGGTGATCGAGCCCGTCTTTTTTCCAGAGCACGCGACCGTCGCCCGAGTTGAGCGCCCACACCACGCCGTCCGCGTCGGCCACAAACAGTTGTTCGCCTGCAAGCGCCACACCGCCGTAGGCTTTGAGATCGCGGGACCAGAGAATCCTGCCGGATTCAACGTCGACCGCCATCACTCCGTTGCCGAATGCCACTACGTAGGCGCGCGTACCGTCGCTTGCGATTTCGCCGTCGATGTCGACCGTGCGATCGATTTCCGATCGGCCTTCACCGGACGCCAGCGTCTGTTCCCAGTCGGCGGTGCCCTCGTCGACGTCGAGCGCAACAAGTTTGCCGTTGTCGTAACCGAGCAGCGCGCGCTCGCCCACCACGAGTGGCGCGGAGTTGCCGCGCAACGTCAGCAACGGCACGCTGCGATCGAATACCCACTTGCGCGAACCGTCGTCCGCGTCGAATCCGTACGCGCGTCCATCGACCGTGCGCGCAATCACCAAACCTTCGGCAATGACCGGGGCCGCCAGTGCTTCCGACGACAACGCGGCGGTCCAGCGACTCTTGCCATCGTCCGCATCGAACGCCAGCAATTTGCCGTCAAGCGTGCCGACGACCACCAGCCCTTCGGCAGCCGCCACGCCCGAGCCCAATCGCAATCCGGTGTCGACTTGCCAGATTTCGTTGCCGCTGCCCGCATCCAGCGCAACCAGCGCGCCGCTTGCATCCGCCGCAAAGATGCGGCCACCGAGGATCGCAGGCATCTGTTTGAGGCCGGAGTTGGGCGCGCCCTCGCCCAGACTGCGCTGCCACAGGCGATGGACGGCAACGCTCGGCGTGAACGCCGTCAGCTCGGCCGGCGAATCGAGGTTGTCCTTCGACGAGCTACGAAACACGTTGCGCAACGTATCGCAGCCATTGAGCGCAAGACTTGCGCCCACCACGAACACTATCAACGATAGGCGCATCAGCCGGCTCCTCCCGGGTTCGTCGCAGGCTGTGATGGCGCAGGCAGCGGCGCACTGGTCGCGGCCACCGCAAGGTCGTTGCGTTTGAACTCCACCACCACGCGCTGCGCAGCGGTGGAGTCAAGACCGGTGAGGGCCGCGTCGTACGCCTTGGCCGCTTCGGTTTCGCGCTTGAGCGCGACCAACGCGTCGCCGCGCAGTTCGTTGGCCAGTGGCTTGAAGCCCTCTCCCGCGATACCGTCGGCGAGCGCGAGCGCCGCCTTGGCATCGCCGCTCGCGAGCTTGACCCTTGCCAGACGGAGATTGGCAAGGTCCTGGAGTTCCGGCATCTTCGATTCGCGCGCGGCGGTTGCAAGAATTTCCGCTGTGCGCTTGAGATCTCCGGACTCCTGAGCACGCCGCGCGTCCTGCAACCCCGCGAACACCGCGTAAGGCGTGCCCTTGAAATCGCCGCGCAAGCGCTGCGCGAGCTGGGTCGTCAACTTGGTGTCGTTTTTCGCGGTGGCCTGTTCCAGCTGCCGATACACGAGTTGCGCCTGTTCCCTGCGTCCCAGCTGATGCTTTTGCCAGAAGCCGATGCCGAACAGCACGGCGACGCCGAGGCCGACGCCACCCACCATGATCGGCAGGTTCTGCCGCAGCCAGCTCCGCACGAACTCGGATCGTTCGTGCTCGTCCATCATGTCAATGGTCATTACTACTCCAGGAAAATTGGGGTCGCGGTCGTGCAGAATGGCGCGGTTGCGGTCGTGGGACCGCCGCACCGGCAAGGAAATGGTTTCTAGCCTGCCTCGTCCAGTGTCAACGTGGCGACATTGGCTTGCGTGTAGGGCTTGAGGTCAATGACCTCGCCATCGGCACGCAGTTCCACGACGCCGGCATCGCCGAACCGCAGCTGTGCCGAACGCGGCACGGCATATTCACGCACACTGCCCGCTGGGAGCAAGCTGCGCTCGATCACACGTCCATCGTTGGCAATGATCTCGACCCAGCTCGGGGCGCGCAGACGCACCTCAACCTGCCGCAATGCCAGCGGGGCCGGCGCTGCTTCAAACTCGCTGGAATTGCCCAGCATCGGCGTCAGCGAAGCCATGACCGGTTGGCGCCACGCATCGGCCTTTTGGGCTGCATCATTCGTTGCCTTGAGGTTTTTGCGTGCGCCTTCCGGGGTCAACACGGAAGGCCGCTCAGCACCTGTTGTCACGCCAGTGGACGCGGCAGTTACCGAAGATTGCGATGCCGTGGCGGGCGCAGACACGCTCGCGCGCGGCAATGGCGACTGTTGTGCCTGACGTACACCGTAATACGCGGGTACGGCAATCAGCGCAGTCAACAGGGTGTAAACGATCGGACTCGCTACCTGGCGCGAACTGCGCCGCGGCGACGTGGCGGCAAGCGACGGCGCAGGCGCGTCTTCGAGCACGCGATGGACGCGGCCTTCCCACACGCTGACGACCGCATCGGGCAGTTCGACGGCGCGCGCGTACGAACGCAGGTAGCCCCGCGCAAAGACCGTCGCGCCCAGCCTTTCGAATCGACCTTCTTCGATGGCCTGGATCAGCGCCGGCGCGATCCGGGTGCGCGTCGCAATCTCGTCGCGTCCGAGTTCGGCGCGTTCACGCGCAGCCCGAAGTCGGTGCCCCAATTCCCTGTCCGCATCCGGAAAAGCTTCGGCGCGCGCGTCCAGCCGGTGTTCGCCCGTGAACAAAGGGGACGCGGTCTGCTCCGTCACCGACGGTGGGACGATCGAGTACTCGCCGGCGTCTTCGGCAATCCCGAAAGCAGGAGTTGATTCCGGCCCTGCCGTGTCAAGCGCGATCACCGGTGGCATTCC
Source organism: Ahniellaceae bacterium (assembly GCA_046596095.1). Taxonomy (GTDB): domain Bacteria; phylum Pseudomonadota; class Gammaproteobacteria; order Xanthomonadales; family Ahniellaceae; genus JBBQNY01. Next base: position 7,742 of record JBKJND010000407.1, read on the forward strand.
GAGGGAGCACTCGGTCGCCGCGTAGACGGGGTGACTCGACGCGACATCCCCCTGCGCCGCCAATGCCAGCTCGAGCTCCGATTCGAGTTCGGGCCACAACGGCATTTGCGATCGATCGCGCTCGGGCATCGGCGCGCTTGGCCACCCGCTGGCCGCATCGAAGGACTGACTCATTGGATTACCCCCCCTTGTTCGACGGACCGGGCCTGCGCCGACTGCGGAAACTCGCGGTGCAACCGGTTGCGATACTCGTTGACGGTGCCGGCATTACCCAGCGCCTGCTCGATTTGCAGCGCCAGCAGCAGACTGTCCGCGCTGGCCGTTTGTGCACTTTCGTAACGCTGCACGAAGGCGCGCGCACGGAAATACTGCTTGCGCTGATACTGAAGATCGGCCATGGCGAGCAACGCCACCGAATTGTTCGGGTCGAGCGTGAGTGCCTGCTCAAGGCTCGTTTCCGCCACCGCGAGGTGGCCGGAGGCGAGCGCGCAATGCGCGCGGTTGCCGAGCGCCACCGACGGGGTCTTGTAGAACGGGTCGGCAATCGCGATCGCGAAAC
>JBKJND010000409.1:0-2819 GCA_046596095.1 Ahniellaceae bacterium
GCCAACGCCACACTCGATGCCGGCGGAGCGCAAGGCGGCGAACACGAAGCCTGCGTGCAACTCATGACCCTGCACGCCGCCAAGGGCCTCGAATTCCCCATGGTGTTCATGGTCGGACTTGAGGATGGGCTCTTCCCCAGCAACAAGTCGCTGGACGAACATGGAAGGCTCGAAGAAGAACGCCGCCTCGCGTACGTCGGCATCACGCGCGCGCAGCAACGCCTGGTGCTGACCTACGCCGAGTCCCGGCGCCTGCACGGCACCGAGAGCTACAACCGACCTTCGCGTTTCCTCGCGGAGCTTCCGCGCGAGCTGCTGCACGAAGTGCGCCCGAAGATCCACGTGACGCGTCCGTCATCCTTTGGCGGCGGCTACGCGTCGCGCGACGCGCGTGGAGCGAACGGCGCAAGCGGCTCTGCGCTCCGCGACGAAGCGCCCGCCTTCAAGCTAGGCCAGCGCGTCGCCCACAACACCTTCGGCGAAGGCACCGTCGTCTCCTACGAAGGCGGCGGCGCCCACACCATCGTGCAAGTCAACTTCGAGTCCGGCGGCAGCAAGCGCCTCGTCCTCGCCTACGCCAACCTCCGCGCCATCGCGTAACCTCTCCGATGAGATGTGGGCGACACCATCGGACCCAGACTCCATGGATCAGGCGGCAAGTTCACGCATCGCGGCATCCAGCAATTCGGCGGATACGCCGCGTTTCTTCAGTGCGCGCGCCAATCGCCTGGCGCCATCGTCGACCCGCAACGCTTCATCGCGGCGCAGTCCCTCGCTGATGTAGGCCTTGAGCAACGTCTGGTAGCCGGCATAGCCCTTGCGCGGCGCAATGGCTTTGAGGCTATCCACCACATCCACCGGAATGCGCAGGGTGATGCTGGTCGCCGGCCGATCCTGCGCAAGCCGCTTCTTGAGTGTTTCACTGAGCATAGAGTGCCTCCTCGTGAGGCCCGGCGGGTCGCGCAGAAACGATGCGAATGCAATCAAAACCGGGGTCAGGTTGCAGTTTTCCGGAGCTGAGCTGCGAGTGCCGCAGATGCGCGGGTCCTCTCATGTCATCCAATCACCCGTAGTTCCAGCACACGTCGACGCCCTCCGATGTGCCGACCGCCCGCCTCAGCAGCTCCACAAGATGGGCGCTGGCGCCGCTTTCCTCGATCAGGTCGATGGTGGAGGAACATACGAAATAGTCGGTATCTGCCGAGTGCTCTTCTTCCAGCTGATCCACCAGCACCTTCAAATCATCGTCCTCGATCGTTCCGAGGAAGGTGCCGCCATCTTTCAACGAGAGGGTGATCATCGATGCTCCGGTTTGGGAATTCGGCAATGGGGCGTGCCACACCACTGCAAGTATCAGTCATTCACCTCGATCAGTGGAGTCGAAAGTTGCGCGCCGGGGAGGTGGATCGCAGTGCGTTGTCGGACGAGGCCAAGTGTGAAGCGTACGGGTGCTCCGCGATTCTGCCGGGCTTGCGACGTAATATCGAAGGCCGGTCCGATGGCATGCCACGATTGCCGCTTCCCGACGTAGTCTGGATGTCGCAGCACGTCGTGCGACCGGATGCTTCCACCACCTGGAACGAGGAAGTTGGAATGGCGCGGGACTCGGAAATCGTCATCGTCGGCGGCGGTGCTGGCGGGCTCGAGCTGGCGGCGCGCCTGGGGCGCAGGTTCGGATCGCGCGAGGGGCGTCGTCGGGTCTTGCTGATCGACCGCTCCATCTTCCACCTGTGGAAACCCAGCCTTCACGAGGTCGCGGCCGGATCGCTGGATGCGCACCAGGAGGGCCTGTCGTATCCGATGCTGGCGCGTCGCAATCATTTCAGCTTCGACTTCGGCGACCTGATCGGCGTCGATCCAGCGGCCAGGACGATCACCCTGGGCGAGATCCTCGACGACGACGGCAAGCGCCTGGTTGCGCCCCGCACCCTGAAGTTCCGAACGCTGGTGCTGGCTATCGGAAGCGGCTCGGATCTGTTCAATACCCCTGGCGCGGCCGAGCACGCCTATCTGCTGGAGAGCGTGGCCGACGCGGAGCGCTTTTACAAGCGACTGACCGCCGCCTTCCTGGCCACGGCCTATTCCGACGAAAGGACCCTCAGCATCGCCATCGTCGGCGCTGGCGCCACGGGCGTTGAGCTATCGACCGAGCTGATCGAGGGACATGACGAGCTTTCCGCCGCTCTCACTCCCGAACAGCGATTCGACCTGGTTGTCACCATCGTCGAAGCCGCGCCGCGCATTCTGGCCGGCCTTCCCGAGCGAGTCTCCGCCAAGGCCGCGCTGGCACTGAAGGCCAAGGGTGTTCGCCTGTTGACGGACGCAAGGGTCAACGCAGTGCGCGCCGGCCGTCTCGACACCAGCCAGGGCGAGGTCCTCGCGGACCTCATCGTGTGGGCGGCCGGGGTGAAGGCATCGGAGCGCAATCGCGACTTCGGCCTGGCCATCGGTCGCCTGAATCAGTTCGTGGTCGACGATCACTTGCGTTCGTCCGCGCCCGCCATCTACGCGATGGGCGATTGCGCAGAGGCGCGCGGCGCTGATGGTCGTTTTGTTCCCGCCCGCGCCCAGGCGGCGGCGCAACAGGCGGCCTATTTGGCGAATGCGCTGTTCTCGCCATCGCGCGACCCAGGCCCGTATGTTTATCGCGACCGCGGATCTTTGGTGTCGCTGGGCGGAGACCAAGGCGTCGGCTCGCTGATGGGTGGACTGGGCGGACCGAGCTTCCTGATCGAAGGACTGCTCGCCAAGTGGGCGTATATGGCGCTGCACCTGGATCATCATCGCGCCATCCTGGGCGTGGGCCGCACTGCGTTGCT
>JBKJND010000063.1:0-7910 GCA_046596095.1 Ahniellaceae bacterium
CGATTCACCGAACAGACGCACCGACTCGCCTTGATGCAGCGTGCTCCACCAGCGCACCGAGTAATGGATGATCGGCAGATTCACCACGCCGACCAGAGCCAGCAGTCCCGCAGCGCGCGCGGCTCGGCGTCGATCCTCGATCGCGTGGAACAAGGCAAGCACGCCGAGGTAGAGAAACAGCAGTACCAGCTCGGACGTGAGTCGCGCGTCCCACTGCCAGTACGTACCCCACGTGGGCCTGCCCCAGAGCGAGCCCGTTGCAAGTGTCACCGCAGTGAACATCGCGCCGATCGGCACCGCCGCCATCGACAGGATTTCGCTGATGCGGATGCGCCAGACCAGCGCCACGAAGGCATTGGCCGCCACGAATAGATAAGCGAAAAGACTCATCCACGCGCTCGGCACGTGGATGTAAAGGATGCGTACGCTTTCGCCTTGCAGGTAGTCAGGCGGCGCAACCACCAGCCCAAAATAAAGGCCGACTGCCCCGATCAACAACGCGATCCCAAACAGCCACGGTTGCGCCACGCCCGCCCAGCGATAAAACGTCGGCGGAGAGCCGAAGCGATGGAACCACTTGACGAGTGGATGCATGGAGCGATCAGCCGGCATTGAGTCGAAGCGCAGCGGCAGTGGCAAGCGGCGCCAGCGGAATCGCCAGAGCAAGTCCGGCGGCGAGTAAAAGCAACGGCGCCGCCGGTGACAGGCCGATCAAGTCGGCCTGCACCGCGCCTGCGCCGAAGATCAGCACGGGCACAGCCAACGGCAGCACCAGCAGCGGCACGAGAATAACAGAGCGCTTGGCGGCGACCGCGAGCGCTGCGCAAACATGTCCGATAGCCACGAGCACCCCGGTTCCAAGCGCCAACGACACCAGCGCCACCACGAGTGTCCTGGCAGGCATTCCCAGCATCCGCCCGAGCAGCGGTGTCACCAGCACCAGCGGCAAACCGACCACCAGCCAGTGCGCCAGCATGCGTCCGGCGCACAGCAACGCCAGCGGCTGACCACTGACGAGCAACTGATCGAGCGAGCCATCTTCTTCGTCGCCGCGATACACCGCGTCAAGGCCAATCAGCAGAGCCAGCAATGCGACGACCCAGGCCACGCCACCGGCGATGGGTGCCAGTCGCGCCGCGTCCACGCCGAGGGCAAAGGGAAACAACGCAGCCACAATCACCGCGAACAGGAGCGGTTGCAGGGCGTCGTCCGGCCGCCGCAGAGCCATTTGCAAATCGCGACGAAGCAACGCCGCTGCGGCGCCGAGTGGAGTGACCCTCACGCGGGCGATCCGAGTTTGAGATGCTGCGTGTCGGCGGGCAGCGCATCGACGCCATGCGTCGTAATCACCACGATGCCGCCGCGCGCGCGTTGCTCCGCGATCAGGCTGGCGACCAGCGATCTGCCGTCCGCATCAAGGTTGGCGAACGGCTCGTCGAGCAGCCAGAGCGGAGCGCGGCTGCGCACCAGCGCTGCGAGCGCCACGCGTCGCCGTTGACCGGCGGAGAGTTCGCGCAGTGCGAGCGTCTCGTAGCCCGCGAGGCCGACGCGGGCACAGGCCTCGTCGATCGTCACGGCCTTGTCGGCACCCATCAGCGACGCGCGAAAGCGGAGGTTGGCGCGCGCCGACAGATCGAGTTTCAACCCGTTGTGATGGCCGAGCAGGGCGACACGGCCAGCGGACTCCACTGGCAGTCCGTCCGCCTCGCGCGCGCACTCAAACGTGCCTGTGGTCGGCGCCAGCAGGCCGGCGAGGACCTGCAACAGCGTGGTCTTGCCGGCGCCATTTGCGCCGCCGATGGCACAAAGATCACCGCCGCGCAAAGCGAGAGACAACGGTCCGAAGATGGTTTCGCCCGCGCGCGCAAATGCAAGATTGCGGGCGATCAGCGAAACGCGGACGATCGACTCGGTGAGGGGCATGCAGTTCGGAGCGAGGCGGGACGAGCATGCTAACGGCCGATAGCCCGAGCCGTCGACACACTTGCGGAACAATCCGGAACGCCAGCGCCAAACGTGGGGCAATCGACGATCAATGGTCAAACAGCCCGCTTGCATTGGATTGGTGCCATCCGCATTGATGGTCGCGACGAAGTTTTGCTGGTTCGCGACGCCGTCGGTCAGCATCGTGTCGCTTTGCGTCTGCAATCGCGACCGGCGATTCAGCGCGTGGGTGGATAATCATTTCGGCGCGATCACGAGATCGCCGGAGTCTTGAGCAATGATGGGATCCGTCGGCACCTTGAACACAACCGCAGCCAGCGAATTGCAGCGAAAAGCTTCAATGGCTGCCAGGCGATGGCCGGGCGCGCTGCTCGCGCTATGCGTTGCGGGCTTTGGCTACGCCGCGGAACGAGCGCCGTCTTTCGCGAATGTCGAGGGTACGCCGACCCATTCCACCAGCACTCTCTTCATTGTAGTACTCGACGATCCGCCCCTGGCCGATTACGCGGGCGGCCTTGACTCCGCCGCCGACGGCCAGGTTCTCGCGAAAACTGCCATCGACGCTACCGCGAGCCACGGCGCAAAACTGCGAGTGGATGCGCCCCAATCGCGCGCTTACCTCGAGCACCTGGACGCCAAGCATGAACGCGTCCTGGCCCTCATCGCGGGTGTGGCCAGGAAGTCCGTGGTGCCGCGTTTCCGCTACCGCGTGGTCACCAACGGCATGGCGCTTGCGCTGACACCGGAGCAAGCCGCGGAACTGCGCAAGTTTCCAGGCGTGCACTCGGTCGAACCCGATGGCGTTCGTTACCTGCAGACCGACGCAGGGCCAGCCTGGATCGGCGCAACTGCTGTCTGGAATGCGGGGGGCAACGGTGCACGCGGCGAAGGAGCCGTGGTCGGCATCATCGACAGCGGCATCAACGCGGCGCATCCGTCGTTCGCCGATGTGGGCGCCGATGGCTACAACCACAACAATCCGCGCGGACGCACCTACGGTCGTTGTTCAAGCGCGCCCGCACGCTGCAACGACAAGTTGATCGGCATCTACGAGTTCACCGATGAAGCGCCCCGCGACGGCAGCGATACCACCGGGCACGGTTCGCACGTTGCCTCGACTGCCATAGGCAATTTCATCGACAGCAGTATCTCCGGGCAGACCATCACTTTGCCGCTGCGCGTGTCGGGCGTCGCGCCGCACGCCGCAGTGATCTCGTACAAGGCCTGCACCAAGGAAGACGACTGCCCGGTCTCGGCGCTGATTGCGGCGCTCGATCAGGCTACGGCCGATGGCGTCGACATCATCAATTATTCGATTGGCGGACCTGCGCGCGATATCCGGGCGTCAGTGCTCGCCAACAATGACGACATCTCGGCATTCCTGCGCGTGCGCAACGCGGGCATTGTCGCCTCTGTGTCGGCCGGCAACAGCGGCCCCGGCGTCACCACCGTTGCCTCGCCCGCCAATGCGCCGTGGGTGATGGCCGCCGCCAATGCCACTCACGACCGCCGCTTCGTCAATCGATTGTTCGACGTGTCGGGTGGTGGCGTAGCCGGGCCGCTCGAATTTATCGGTGACGGGATCACCGGTGCGCTCGATCGGCGCGCGATTGTGGACGCTGCGGCGTTTGGTTCCCCCGGTTGCGGCACCGGCGAGGACATCACCTTGCCGCCGACTGGCGCGAGCAACCCGTTCCCGCCGGGAACCTTCAGCGGTCAAATCGTCGTATGCCGACGTGGTGTGCAGGCCCGCGTCGCCAAAGGCTTCAACGTGCGTGCTGCCGGCGGCGGCGGCATGATACTTCTCAACAACGCAGCCGATGGCGAAAGCGTCAACAGCGACGATCACTACGTCCCGGCGGTGCACCTTGGTTTTGTCGATGGCCAACGTCTGCTCGCGGTCATGACGCAGGCGGGCGCGGGTGGATTGCAGGGTTCGATCAGCGGCACGCAGTCTCTGCGGGACACAAGTCGGGCCGATGTGCTGGCGGCAAGCAGCAGTCGCGGCCCCGTCGCTGGCGAAAGTTACCTCAAGCCCAATATCACCGCGCCGGGTTCCAACATCCTGGCCGCAGCGAAGACCGGAACAGGCCTAGCAACTTTGTCCGGGACGTCGATGGCGGCGCCCCACCTGGCGGGCGCGGCCGCGCTCGTGGTCGCCGCGCATCCCGCATGGAACGTTGCGCAAATCGAATCCGCATTGCTTGCAACCGCGGTTGGCGGCGTGCGCAACCAGGATCGTGCGACCCTGTCGCGTCCCGAAGATGCGGGCGCGGGCCGACTGGATGTGGGCAGCGCGTACCGCGCGGACCTGCATTTCCCGGAAAGCGGCAACGTCATGTCCGCCGCGTTCATCGGCGGCAACAGCAGCGTGCCGAACGCTGCTGGCGAAGTTGTCAGCGGCCCGGCGGCGTTGAACCTGCCTTCGATTGCTTTCGGGAATTGCCTGCGCCGCTGCGTGTTTTTTCGCACGGTGCGCGACAATGGCAGCGGCAGCAGCTGGGCAATTGCGCCGATCGGCTTTGCGCCGGCCACGGTGACCGTGACGCCGTCGCAGTTTTCGCTGCTACCGAATGGCCAACAACAACTGCGCATCGAGGTGCGATTCGATTCCGCCGCCAGCATCGGCATGCGCACGCGCGGATTCCTGAGCTTCCGGCCCCAGGCGTTCCCGGTCGTACCCGCGCCGATCTCCTTGCAGATGCCCATATCGGTGCGTTCGAGCCTTGGCAATGTGCCAACGCGTATCGATCTGATCGCGAGCAGCGACGGGGGCTTAGAGGATCGGCCCATGCAGGGCCTCTCTGAACTCTCGAACCCGGGCTTCGACACCACCGATCTGGTGCGACTGCGCACCGATTCGCGCAGCCTGCCGAAGGATCCGACCGAAGACGATGCGTACGATCTGCCGAGCGTCGGCGCGTATTTCGTTACGGCTGCGGTGCGTGTTCCGACGCGCACAGGACCCGTTGAGAGCGTGTTGTTTGCGGACGTGCGCGCGGTTGCCGGCCGCAACGTTCAATTGTTCGCGGGTCTCGATCTCGACGGCGACAACGCGCCCGACCCTAACGAGGAACTTTGCAGTCAGGAGTCGACCAATGCATTCGAACAATGCCTGACCGAGATTCGGGTGCCGCCTGGCTTGTCGAACCCGCGCGCGTGGTTCCTGGTGCAGAACATTTCGACCAGCACCGATACCGTGACTTTGCGCTACGGCAGCACGACGTTTCCGGCGATGCCCGGCGCGCATGAGGGCGACGATCTCGCGAACGTGACGCGCGAGGGTTACTTGATTGCGACCGCACCGGGTCAGGTCGCGACGGACGCACCGTTCAACCTGCGCATGAGCTGGTCGAGCAGCGCGATATTGCCGGGCGAGGACTGGTTTGGCGCGATGCGTGTGCGCGCGAGCCCGGTTGGGTCGTTCTCGCCGGTACTGCCGGTGTTCCTGCGCACCGGCGCGACGCGCCTGGCGCGCGTGCTGCATACCGGCGCGCCGCCGTTGCTGGTGCGGTTGCCGGCGCAAAGTGCGCACAACGGTCTCGCCATCGACGTGCCGAAAGGTGCCGGACGTCTGGACGTCCAGGCGTATGCCACTGGCGCGGGCAAGCTGCGATTTGTGAGTGCCGCCATTGCCGACTCGGGTCCGGTACTGCCCGACACCAGCGGCGCGCCCTTCGTGCGCGAGGTCGATCTCGTGCCGGGTCAATACATTACCGAGGGGTTGAGCGCGCCGACATTGACGCCGGGTCGTTGGTACGTGGTGCCCGTCAACACGACAGCTACAGTCAACGAAATCCATATTGCGGTGGTGCCATTCGCGCAGGGCACTGCAGCCGACCGCATCGCACCCGGGGCGTTGTTCAATCCCGATCGTTCCGGGCACGGCTTGTTCGTGGCGCAGGTGGGCACGCGCGCCGCAGTCACCTGGTACGCGTATGCAGAGGACGGCACGCCCGAGTTCTATATCTTCGCCAACGATTGGCCGCAGGCGGGTGCGAACAGTCTTGAAGCGCCGTTGCTGCGCTTCACGTGGGATGGCAATGCGACGCGCTATGTCAACGTCGGTCGCGCAGGGCTCACGCGTACCGCCGCGGGCTACCGCTTCAGCTGGACTCTGTACGGTCAGCATGGCAGCGAATCCATGGTCGAAATCCGCGACGGTGCGGGTTGTCCCGCAGCAGGCGGTGTGACGGGCGACTTCTCGGGCTCGTGGTTCTCGCCGCTCCGGTCGGGCTACGGATACAGCCTGTTCACCACCACTGCGACCGACACCGAGGTCGTGTATCTGTACGACGACACCGGCAGTCCGCGCTGGATGATCGGTCAGAACGCTCCGTTCGGTCCACCGGAGCTCGCACTGTCGCAACTCACCGGTTTCTGCCCGCTCTGCACCTATCGCGCGCCGGTGTATCGCAATGCGGGTCGCCTCACACGAACCTTCACGTCGCTCGATGCGGGCCGGATTGCGGTGGACGCGACGTTCCTCGCGCCGCTCAGCGGCCACTGGGTTTCCAGCGACGACGTGGTGCCGATCGCCCGCAGTCGCAGCTGCAACTAATACCTGCGCAGGCGTGGCACGATCAATCGAGCGGCGATAACCGCCGCTCGATCAACGCTTGCGCTTTCGCCCAGTCGATGCGATCGATATCGAATTCGAGCGGCGGATGCTTCGCGAGCAATTCGCGCATGATCGCAATCTGCGTTTCTCCACGCGCTTGCGCCATGGAGTACGGAATGCGGCGAAACGTGACCATGGAGTAGCGCGGCACGAACCGATCCGGGAAACGCGTGGCGAGCTCCGCTTCGAGCGCGCGTTGGCGCAGGAAGTCTGCATCGTCCACACGATCGCGCATTTCCAGGTAATTCTCCACCGCCATGTCGGCGATCGCGTCGGCGTTGGGTTTGCGGCGTCGCTGGAATTCGGCGAACACCGCCGGCCAATCGGCCTTGAGTTCGGACGCGGCGTCACCGAGCAACCGGTCAAGCTCGGCGCAATCCTCAAATGCGCAGTTCATGCCTTGTCCGTGGAATGGAACGATGGGATGAGCCGCGTCACCCAGGATCAAGGCCTCGCCGCGCAGGTGCCACTGCGCTACCCGCAGCGTGCCGAGCGTGCCGACGGGATTGTCCGCGAAGTCTTTCCGAAGCGTTGGCATCAACGGCACTGCGTCCGCGAAATCCTCTTCGAACAACGCCATCGCCGTGGCCGGGTCGCATACCGTTTCGAAACTGGGATGCGGCCCTTGATTGGGCAGGAACAAGGTGACCGTGAAACTGCCTTCGGTATTCGGCAATGCGATCGCCATGTAGCCGCCGCGCGGCCAGATGTGAAGCGCGTTGCGCTCGATGCGGAAGCCGCCGTCGGCGGCGGGCGGAATCTCGAGTTCCTTGTAGCCATGGCCGAGCGGCTCGAAGCGTTCGCCGAGGTCGATTTCGCGACCGATGGCGTCGCGCACCGCGGAGCCCGCGCCGTCGCATCCGATGGCGAGCGTCGAGGTCAGCACGCGTTCGCTGCCGTCGCGCTCATCGACAATGTGCAGTCGATGATTTGTGCAGTCGATGCGTTCAACCCGTTGCTGGAAATGGATTGCCGCGCCGCATCGCTGCGCAAAATCCAGCAGCAGTCCGTTCAAGCGACCGCGGTTGATCGACCAGATCACCTCGCTGTCGTCGCGACCGTAGCGCAGCAGGCGCGTCGAGCCATCCCGCGCGTGCACGCAGCGGCCGCGCATCATCACCGCGTTGGCCAGCACCTCGCCTTCGATGCCGGCGCGGCGCAGTGCGTCCAATCCACGCTCCGCCAGCGCAAGATTGATCGAGCGACCGCCACCCGCATCGGTTAGACGAAGGTCGGCCCGACGCTCGTAAATAGTCACCGTGAAACCACGGCGCGCCAGCAGACCCGCCAACAGCGCGCCCGCGAGTCCGCCACCAATGAGATCGATCGATGTTCGACCCATGCC
>JBKJND010000139.1:0-3129 GCA_046596095.1 Ahniellaceae bacterium
GGCAAGTTCATTCCCAAGAAGCGGCCCATCGACCTGGCGCACGCTGTCCGATGCCTGCAGGCGCAACAGTCCGGCAGGAAATTTCACATTCTCTGGGTCGGGACAGGTGAACTGGAAAGCTCACTGAAGGAACACTGCTCCATTCGGTACTCGCCCGAATCGGGAATGGTTTCATCTCCATCAGCTTCGGACATGCCTGCCGCGAGCTTCGCCGGTTTCCTCAACCAGAGCGAAATCGCGCGAGCCTATGTCGCAGCCGACGCGCTGGTCCTGCCCAGCGACGCCAAGGAAACCTGGGGACTCGTGGTCAACGAGGCAATGGCGAGCGGGCTTCCTTGTGTAGTGAGCGCTGATTGCGGGTGCGCGGAAGACCTCGTCCTGCCGCTTCGACCTGATCTGTGTTTCGCAACGGGCGATATCCCGGCATTGACTCGTGCGCTTGCGGCTGTCGTCGCGAATCCTCCGTCGGAGAGCGACCTCAAGTCGCATATCGACGCGTACGACGTGCATCGAACGGTGGAAGGCGCGGCTGACCTTTACCGACGTTGCGCTTGATCGACCGCAGCTTGCGGATCCTGCATGTAATTCCTTCTCTCGCCGCAGCGCATGGCGGTCCGAGCCGCGCCATGCGATTGATCGAACAGGCGTTGCGTACGCAAGGTATTGCCACCGAGACGGTCACAACGGACGACGATGGCGAGGGCGGGCGAACCGGCAGGAGTGGAGGCACCGTGGTTATCGAAGAGGGCGCAGCCAGACGATACTTCCGCAAGAACATCAATGGTTACAAGGTTTCGATGTCATTGGCATGGTGGTTATTCAAGCATGCTCGGCAGTACGACATCGTCCACATCCACGCCCTGTTCTCGTTTTCCTCGACCGTCGCGGCGTGGTCAGCGCGGCGCGCTGGCGTTCCGTATGTGATTCGGCCGCTGGGCACTCTGGCGATCTATGGGATGTCCCGTCGGCGTCCTTGGCTCAAACGCTTGTCGCTTGCACTGATCGAAGCTCCAAATTTGCGGCGTGCCGCGGCAGTGCACTTCACCAGCGAGATGGAGCGGGAGGAAGCTGGCTCATTGGGAATTCCGATGCGGGCCGCAATCATCCCCTTGGCAGTTGAGCCCGCCCCCGCAGCGGATCTTGAAACGTTATTCAAACGATTCCCGGACTTGCGAGGCAAACGCTGGGTTCTATACCTCTCGCGACTGGATCCGAAGAAAAATGTCGAGGGCCTGCTCGGGGCCATCGCGCTCTGCAGTGCGCAGGCAGCGGACTGGCGCTGGCTGATAGCCGGCGATGGCGAACCCGGCTACGTTGATCAATTGCATGGGCTGGCCAGGAGTCTTGGCATCGACGCCCAAGTCGTCTGGGCCGGGCACATTGACGGCGCACAAAAGTCGGCGGCCCTCGCGCATGCTGAATTTTTCGTGCTGCCCTCGCTGTCAGAGAATTTCGGCATCGCGGCTGCAGAAGCCATGCAAGCGGGGATACCGGTGATACTGGGCAAGGGCGTCGCCTTATCCGCCCTGGCTTCCGAAAACGGAGCGGGTGTGTCCGTGGAGCCCGAGCCAGAATCAATAGCATCGGCGCTCAATCTTTACTTGCTGGATCCCGTAGCGCGAGCACGGGCAGGCGCGAATGCGAAGTCCTTGGCGACACGGGAGTTCTCGACAGACTCCATGGGTCTCAGGCTGACAAATCTGTACGACACCATTCTTGCAGCCCCTGACAAGGCATGGCCATGCGATGTCGACAATGATTGAAGCGCCATCCAGTGGTCAGTCCGCGTGCGCTGTGTCAGTCATGATCTTTACGCTCAACGAAGAACTCCACCTGCCGTCCTGTCTTGCCACTCTCGGTTGGTGCGATGACGTGATCGTCATCGATTCCTTCAGTACCGACGGTAGTCGCGAAATCTGTGATGTAGCGGGAGTTCGCTTCTTCCAGAACCGATTTACCGGCTTCGGTGATCAGCGGAACTGGGCACTGGAAAATTGCGGGCCGCGGCACCACTGGGTGCTCATCCTGGATGCGGACGAACGCGTGACACCAGGACTTGTGAACGAGCTAAAGCTCCGCGTTGCGACGTCCGGCAATGAAATCGGTGCCTATCGGCTTCGCCGCCGATTCCACATGTGGGGCAGATGGCTCCGGTATAGCAGTCTCTACCCGACGTGGGTGGTGCGACTGGTTCATCGCGACCGGGTACGGTATTCCAACCGGGGGCACGCCGAATCACAGTTGGTCGATGGTGTGATCGCCGATTTGGACAACGACCTGATCGATGAAAACCTCAAAGGCATCGATGAGTGGTTCGAACGACAAAACCGCTATTCGACGCAGGATGCAGAGTACGAGCTCGCACAGGAATCGGAACCGCTGCGTTGGCGCGCGTTCGGATCGCGCGACCCTCTTGTTCGGCGCACATTCCTCAAGCAGTTCGCGGCGCGGATACCCTTCCGGCCCGGGTTGTACTTTTTCTACAGTTACGTGTTGCGATTGGGCTTTCTCGATGGTTGGGAGGGTCTCAGATTCTGTCAGATGAAGGCGGTGTACCAGGCAATGGTGGTGGTGAAGAAGTTCGACCTCAAAGCCCAACGGCGGGCCTAGCTGGTGCGCTCCGTCCAGCAGCGGCAATTGGATGTTGAATCTGATCAAGGGAAATGGAAGGCATGACATACATTCTTGGCCTCAACGCATTCCACGGTGATTCTTCCGCCTGCCTGATCAAGGACGGCGCCATCGTCGCGGCAGTGGAGGAAGAGCGCTTCCGGCGCATCAAGCACTGGGCCGGCTTCCCGTCCGAATCGATTCGAAGTTGCCTCGACCAGGCCGGCATCGGTCTCGGCGACGTGGATCATGTTGCGATCAACCAGGACACCAAAGCGAACCTTGGCAAAAAGCTCGCTTACACATTGCTCAAGAGACCGGACCTGGGCCTCGTGCTTGATCGCATCCGCAACAAGCGCGAGCGCGCCGGCGTGGATGTGCAGCTGGCGCAGGCGTTTCCCGGTCAGCCATTCACCGGCAAGGTGCATCCCATTGAGCACCACGTGGCGCATCTGTCCTCGGCGTTCCATGTTTCTCCGTTCGACGAAGCAGTGGTCGTGTCGGTGGACGGATTCGGCG
>JBKJND010000313.1:0-5851 GCA_046596095.1 Ahniellaceae bacterium
CCTGATCGAGCCGGCCAGCTCTGCGCGCAATTCACGCAGCAACTGATGTTCTCGCTGGCGCTCGGCGCGTGTCTCGTTCCAGTTCGACACCTGAATGCCGACGAACACGCCGACCACCACGATCACGAAGTCGATGCCGATCGCGGTCCAGTTCTGTTCGCGGACGTGCTCGGTCACACGGCGCAGCAGCATCGATCGCTCCTGTGGTGACGGGGTCGCTTGATCACTTACAGCGATACTCACCGCTCGCGTCCTTGCGGCACAAATCCGGCGGACCACACGCTGACGAGGTGACGCCCAGCCATGGGGATGACCGACGACGGCGCAGTTCGGCGAGAAAGCTCAACGTCCGCGCCAGAGTGGCAGCATGCAATGCTTCGCTGGGTGCGCGAAAACCTGTTCCACGCTCCGCACCAACAGGTCGTGACGGATGCACAGTTGCGCTGGAAGCGCGTCGATCATGCCGAGCTGCTCGCCGCGTTGGCGGCAGTGCGCATAAGCAACATCATCATTGTTGGGTCCCCCACCCGAAGTTGCGAGACTAACATTCCCGCGGACACCCGCCCTTTCCGGCTCGCGGCGTTTGCTGCACGGAAACCCCGCATTCCAGTGCGGTCTCCGGAATTAAAAATGCTCCATCGCAACCCGCCTATAGCCCGATCGCGATTCACGGTGTCGCCGGAAGTCCGGCGGGGCATACGCGCTTCTGCTTGGGAGTATTGTTCACTGGCCTGTTGGCCGTGAGAGCCGTGGCCGCCGCGCCGTCCGGCGCGCGCGTCGCACTACAGGGGATAGAACCATGACCATGAGGACGAACATCATTGCCGCGTGTTCGCTGTTGCTCGTTGCCTTCACCTTCAGCGCAAATGCGGAGACGTGGAATGCGGAGCAGGAGGCGCTCTGGAAGCTCGAGCAGCAGCAATGGAAAATGTCGGCGGCTAAGGATGCAAGCTGGATGGACACCATGGTGCATCCGAACCTCAGGATGTGGGAGGTGGGTGCGCCCATGCCTCGCGACGTAGCCTCCCTCAAGCATTGGGACCGCTACCAGTCCGCGAATTCCACCACGCTCGAGCAGGAACTGTTTCCGATCTCGGCCACCATCACCGGCAATGTTGCAGTGGTGCAGTACCGCTACATGGTCGCCCGCGAGAATCACAAGAAGGAGCGGGAGACCGTGACCGGCCACTACACCGATGTGCTGATCAAGGATGGAGACAACTGGAAGTTCCTCGCCTGGGAAGGCGGCGATGACCCGAAGAAATAAAGCCGGTCCCCGCTAAGCCGGGAAAAGGGGTCAGAGTCATTTTCCGCCGCCAGCACGATGGCAGCCGCTGATTCCGCTGACGCGGAAAATGACTCTGACCCCTTTTCGCTGACCCCTTTTCGCCCGGGTCATTTTCGCCTTTCGGGCGAGCCGCAGGTGAAGTCGTCTGCGCCAACGGCGCGGCATTGCGGCGGCCAGCCGGTGGCGCGCCAGTAGGCTTCGAATCCCGCCGCGCGCAGGAACGCGTGGGTGCGCGGGTCCGCCAGCATCGGCGCGGCGATGGGGCATGCCAAGTGACGGAAGTTGTCGAAACCCTTGTCGCGATCGCGCGGGTTGGCGATCACGTCGAAGAACAGGTCGGCGTCGCCGGCGGCGGCGGCGATTGTGGGCCCATCCACCAGATAGGTGCTGCGCAGGAACTGGCGCGATAATGCATCGTCGCCATCGGGATCGCGCTGCGACCAGCGAAACAGCATCAACAGGGACGCAATGGCGTCGGGGCTGGCTGCGTAGGCGTGTTCGATCGCCCTGCGCGCCTCGTCCATGCGCCCATGGCAGAGTGCGCGCCGGAATGGCGTGGTGATGGCGTACTGGTACGTCGGGTCCATCGCGGCGATACGCGCGATGGCCTCGTCCACCAGCGCGGAATTGTCGTCCAGGGACCCGATCAAGGCCAACCGGAACCAGAACAGCGGGCTGGTCGGTTCCAGCGCCACCAGCGCACGTCCCTCTTCCAGCGCATCGGTACGTCGACCGACGTCGGTGAGGAACTCGGCCAGGTCCTCGCGCACGTCCGGGTAGGTGTCGTCGCGGACGATGGCCTCGCGGTACAGGCGCTCGGCGTCGAGGAAGCGGCCTTCCGATCGCGCCAGATTCGCCTGCGCGTGCAGAGTGATCGCCGCGTTCGGAGCCAGTTCGGTCGCACGCGCCGCTGCTTCGCGCATGCAGGCCATGCGGTCGCCAGCGGCGCGCTGCTGCATCGCCGTGGCGTGGTAGGCCGCCACTTCGCAGGCCAGTGCGAGATTGGCCCATGCGGCGGCGAATCGAGGGTCGCGCGCGACCGCCGACCGGAACAACTGCAGGGCCATGAGGGTGCTGCGCCGCTCGCGGTAGAGCGCACGCGCCCGCAGGAAATCGTCGTACGCGGCCGGGTCGACGTTCTGTCGACTCTGCACCTTCGCATCGCCACCCAGGGTACTGTCGAGTTGTTGCGCCAGGCTCTGCGCGATCTCGTCCTGCAGCGCGAACACACTTTCCAGCTCGCGATCCCAAGTCTCTGACCAGACGTGGAAGCCGTCTGCAACCCGGATCAACTGCGCGGTGATGCGCACCCGCTCGCCATCACGCCGCACCGAGCCCTCGACGATGTGCCCCACCCCCAGCGCGCGTCCAATTTTGCGCACGTCACCGCCGCGGTTCTTGTACTGGAACACCGAGGTCCGCGCCGCCACCTTGAGGCCGGTGTTGCGCGCGAGCACGTTGAGCAGCTCCTCGGTCATGCCATCCGAGAAATACTCGTCGTCGACCTTGCCGCCGAGGTTGGCGAACGGCAGCACGGCAATCGACTGGGTAGGCGGTGCGACGGCGGTCGGCGGGGTCGTCGGCGCAGCGGCACCGGTCTTCGCCGTTGTCTCTGCAGGTGAGGGCTGGCTGCTCGGCCAATAGCGATCGGCGGCAATCACCACCAGCACCAGCAGCACGCCGGCCAGGGTCAGCAGGTCCATCCTCCGCGCGGTCTGTGGCGCGATCGATGCCACCCGGCCGACCTCGCCCTCGCGCTTCACACCCTCGGGCGTCAGCTCGAAGATCCACGAGAACAGCAGCGCGGGGACGAACCCCAACGCCAGCAGCACAACCATTGTCTGCAACACCCATGCAGGAGTCTGGAATAGCGGCAGCAGCGTTTCTGCCACCTGCATGACCAACCACGCGCCGACCAGATACAGCCCGGCCATGCGGATCACGTTGCGGCGTCTGAGTTCGGCGAGCAGGTTCATGTCAGTTCCTGCCCGCAGGCGCGAGTTCGGTCGCCAGCATCGCCTTCGCCTGCCGCAACTTGTCGATTGCGCGGGAGTTGAGACTCAGCTGGGCGTCGGTGAGATAGCGGACATTGGACAGCGCCGACTGGAACTCCTTGTCCTTGCAGAGCGCAGCGAAGTCGATCTCCATGTCGTTCCAGGCCACCGGGTCAAAGGGCGTCTTGTGGCCCGGGTAGATTCGGATCGTGCGCTGGCTGGTGGTGGTGGTTGCCGAGGCCAATTGCGCGTAGATGGCGGTAAAGATGTTGGCCTGGTATTTCGCGTCGCGCGCGAGTCCATTCAGTGCATCGCGCATGTCCGGATTGCGGATGAGGGAAAAATGCCCAGCCGACAGCATTTCATCCATCGTGCTCAAGACGAACACCGACGGCCCCACTTTTGCGATATCGGAAACCCCATCGGCAAAAGCGTCTTGCTTGTTCTCGGCAAGTTCGCAGCGACGCAAGCTCTCCACCACCAGGGCTTGACCATTGCTCAAGCCCTCGAGCCGGGTAGCGTTGAGTTCGTTGGTTTCGATGGAGAGCGCGATATCCGACAGGATTCGCTCCAGATAGACGCGCTCGAGCCGACGATCTTCCCAGGCAAGCTGCCATTGCTGGGCCTGGATGCCGATGAACACGCCCAGCACGACGATCACCAGCTCGATGCCAATCGCGGTCCAGTTCTGTGCGCGCACGTGCTCGGTGAGTCGGCGCAGGATCACGAGGCGGGCCTTTGCCCAATGTCGGCGACGACTCGTTCGGCGACCGCGCGCAAGTCTTTCATCAGCTTCAAATGACGATTGGTGTACAGCCAATAGTTTTTCGCTGCCGCCAGCAAGGCCGGATCAGTCGCGAATGCGTTCGCCATCTGCGTCGCTGACATTGCGTCCACCGGCGACAAGCCTGCCTGCTGCTGGGCGTCTACCAGTTTGACGCGGCTGATCTCCATCGCGGCCTCAAAGGTCAGCACCTTGTCCACGCTGCTGTAGTAGGCCTGTATCGCGCGAACAAGCCCGTCGTCGCGAATGATGCCGATACCGCCGGCATTGATCATCGTGTCGTATGCGAGTCTGTGTCCGTCGAGCGTCGTCAGAATGAACATGGCGATGCCAATGGTGTTCGGATCGTCTGCTGCGTAAGGCGGGGATCGCTCAATTTCGATGCGGCCGCGCGCCGAGTCGAAGCCGGAGGGGAGTTGCGCACCCGTCGCCTGTTCAAGCAAGTAACCCATCGCGGACATTCGCAGCATCGACACGCGATTGATCTCGTCGATATCTGCGATGTCGCTGTGAATGTCTTTCGCCAGGCTGGCTAGATACACAGCTTCGCGCGACCGGTCGGCGCGCGCTTCATTCCAGTTCGACACCTGGATACCGACGACGACGATCACGAAGTCGATGCCGACCGCGGTCCAGTTCTGTGTGCGGACGTGCTCGGTCAGGCGGCGTAGCAGCATCGGTCGCTCCTGTGGTGATGGGGTCGCTGGGTCACTCACACCGATAGTCGCCGCCCGCGCCCTTGCGGCACAAATCCGGCGGGCCGTGCTGGTCCCACAGTTCGGCGAAGCCTACTTTGCGGGCGAATTTGGGGAACGCGGGGCTGGTGCGCGCGGCATGGCTGCGCCGGCTCCAAATCGCTGCATCCCACACATTCGACGACGAGGGGAACGGGGCGCGCGCTGAGCGCGCACACACTCTGGAGCACCGCGCGCCATGCGCGCCGATTGCTGCCCAGCCTGCGGTCATCGCCCCCCCGGTCGGTCACGGGGACAGCCTAGCCGATTGCGCAGGGATGCGACGCGCGTCACGCAGAGTCGACTCACCCCGGCGCTTTGCGAGTGTAGGAAGCGCTTGCGTCGACTAGGGAATGATCGCCCGTTGGCGGCTCGCTACGGCCTCGGCCGTGCGCAGCACGCGCAGCAGATTGCCACCCGCGAGCAGCGTCAAGTCCGCATCGTTCCAGCCGCGACGGATGAGTTCGGCGAAAAGGTTTGGATACATCGATACGTCCGACAGTCCCGTCGGCCAGTCGTCGTTGCCGTCGAAGTCGCCGCCGAGCCCAACGTGCGCAACCCCAATGCGATCGCGCACGTATTCAATGTGATCGGCGACCTGGCCGATGGTGCTCGCGGGGATTTCAAGCTTGTCGAATATTTCCTTGTCGATGCGATCACGCGCCGCAGCGTCGTCCATGCCGCGGGTGCGTTCGTTGTACTGCTCGATGGCAGGCTGCGTGATGGCCGCAACTTCGCATGAGGTAAAGCCCGCGACGAAAGTCAACATCACAAGGCCACCATTCTTGCCTAGCTTGTCCAGCACCTCGTCGGGGAGGTTGCGAGGCACGTTGCACACACCGCGCACGTTCGAGTGCGAAAAGATGACGGGTGCGGTGCTCGTACCGATCGCGTCATGCATCGTCCCGACGGCCGTATGCGAAAGGTCGACGAGCATGCCCAGGCGATTCATTTCGCGCACGATCTCGCGTCCGAAGACGGTGAGGCCATCGTGCTTCGGCGGTTGCTGTGCCGCAGAGTCGGCCCAGCTCGTGTGCGTGTTGTGGGTCAG
>JBKJND010000421.1:0-5356 GCA_046596095.1 Ahniellaceae bacterium
GAGCCGGACCTGACGTTTCCCCTGTTTTTCGGCTTGCAACGCTCGCTTGGAATCGAACTTCAGAAGCGCCTGCAGTTCGATTCCAAGCGAGCGTTGCAAGCCGAAAAACAGGGGAAACGTCAGGTCCGGCTCTACAACGGCGGAAGCATCACGCGTTTTGTTTGAGCCACTTGATCATCGGCACCCAGTCGGCCTGATGCTTGCGAACCTCTTCGGACTTGTAGTCGAAGATGCTTTTGCCGAGCCCGGTGAGAAACACGTAACCCTGCGAATCGCGAATCTCCGCCACCACCGGCAAGCCGAACTCGCGCATGGCGTCCACCGCCATCTGCGAACTGGTCGTCCACGGCCGCAACCGGTTGGCCACGATGCCGACTGCAAGCTTGCCCTTGCGCACGCGCGTGACTTCTTTCAGATCGACCAGAAAATCCTCCGTCGCCTCCAGGTCGATCTGCGACGGCATCACCGGCACCAGCACCGCATGCGCTGCGCCCAGCACATCCTCGAGGTCCTTCGCGCGCGTACCCGCTGGCGCATCCAGCAGCAGCACATCGGCATCGCCCGGAACGTCGTCGCGCCAACGCTTGCGCGTGGCGTCGACCGGCAGCACACCGGGCAGGTGCGACGGTCGCTTGATGCACCAGCGCGTCGACGAACGCTGCCGATCCGCGTCCGCAATCACCACGCGCGCGCCGTTCTGCGCATACGCCGCAGCGAGGTTGGTTGCCAGCGTGGTCTTGCCGCACCCGCCTTTCGAACTCGCGATCAGAATCGTCAGCACGGCAACACTCCGCAACGGCCGGGAACGCGCAAGGCTAAACCGCCCGCCATCGCGTCACAAGCGCGCCGGTCAGTCTCGCGGCGGTTGCCAGTCGAGCCAGCCCGCGCCCTTGGAGAGCCGGACTACGTCCGGCTGCTGTTCCACGGTCGGTTCATGCAAGAGCAGCGGCGCATAGCACCGCTCTACAAAAGCAGGAACATGCGATGATTTTCACGCGTGCTCAATAGCCGGCGGCGTGGCCGTCTTTGCGGGATTCGCTGGCACCGATGTAGCCGCCTTGCGGGTTGACCATGATGGCCTGATAGCCGCCGTACGGGCCGTTGGCGAAACGTACGGAGTGGCCTTTTTCCATAAGCGCGCGCACGGTCGCGTATGCGAAGCCTGTTTCGAGATCGACTTCGCCGCCGTCGCTCATCACGGTGGTTTGGCCGGCCGGTTCGGTCGAGCCGTCGTGCTGGATGCGCGGCGCATCGCCGGCTTCCTGCAGGTTCATGCCGAAGTCGATCAGGTTCATGACGATCTGCGCGTGGCCTTGCGGCTGCATTGCGCCGCCCATGAGTCCAAACGACAGCCAGGGCTTGCCGTCTTTGGTCACGAACGCCGGAATGATGGTGTGGAACGGGCGTTTGCCCGGTGCAAACGAGTTCGGATGCCCCGCTTTCAGCACGAATTGCTCGCCGCGATCCTGCAAAATGAAGCCGAGACCCGGCGGCGTCATGCCCGAGCCCATGCCGCGGTAGTTCGACTGGATCAGCGACACCATCATGCCGTTTGCGTCAGCAGTGGTGAGGTAAATCGTGTCGCCCTCGTCGAGTTCTTCCGGCGTCGCGGGTTGCACCTCGCGCGCGGCGCGATCCATCGACATGAGCTTGCCGCGCGTGCGCGCGTAGTCTTTGGAGATGAGGCGCGCGACGGGGGACTTTTCTTCGAACGCAGGATCGGCGTACCAACGCGCGCGATCCGCAAACGCGAGCTTCTTCGCCTCGACGAAAAGATGCACGTGCTGCGGGGAGCCAAATCCGTATTTGGCGAGATCGTAGGGTTCGAGCAGGTTGAGGATCTGGAGCGCTGCGATGCCTTGACCGTTGGGCGGCAATTCCCACACGTCATGGCCGCGATAGTTGGTGCTGACCGGATCGACCCACTCGCCCTGGTGCGCGGCAAAGTCCTCGTACGCGAGGAACCCGTCGTTGGCCTTGAAGTAGGCACCGATGGTGCGTGCGATGTCGCCCTTGTAGAACGCGTCGCGACCACCGCGCGCGACGCTTTCAAGCGTCGCGGCGAGATTCGGATTGCGCCAGGTTTCGCCGCGCCTGGGCGCGCGACCTTCAATCGTAAACTGCTCGGTGAAGCCCGGCCACTTCGACAAGCGCGGCACCGACAGCGCCCAGTAATGCGCGATGGTCTCGGCGACGGGATGGCCTTCGCGTGCATAACGGATGGTCGGCGCAAGATTTTGCGCCATCGTGCGTTTGCCGAAGCGTCCGTGCAGCGCAAACCACCCATCGACTGCGCCGGGCACGGTGACCGGCAGCGGCCCATGCGGCGGAATATCGGTGAGCCCGCGCCGCTCGAATTCCGCCAGCGTCAACGACCGCGGCGAACGACCCGAACCGTTGTAGCCATGCAGCTTGCGTGTTTTCGGATCCCACACGATCGCGAACAAATCGCCGCCCATGCCGTTGCCGGTGGGCTCCATGAGGCCGAGCGCGGCGTTCGCGGCAATCGCGGCGTCGAACACGCTGCCGCCCGCGCGCATCGAGTCGAGAGCGATCTGCGTCGCCAGCGGATGCGAGGTCGCGGCCATCGTGTGCGGCGCGTACACCTCGCTGCGCGTGGCGAACGCGAGGCCGGTGACGCGATCGGCGGCGTGCCCCGCAGGCGCGAAACCCAGCACCGCGATGATTGTGCAGAAGACGCGCATGATGTGGCCTCGTATCGGAAGGGTCCGAGTGTCATTGTAGGAGCGGCGCATGCCGCGATTCGCGGGAAGGTTCCCGCCTTGAGATCGCGGCTTGCGCCGCTCCTACGAATGCGGGATGCGGGCCGGGCGCGCGATGAGATCGAGGAATTCCGGCTGCGGCACGGCCTTCGAGTACAGCCAGCCCTGCAACCGCGTCACCCCGAGTTGCGTGAGCGCGTCCTGTTGCCCCAATGTTTCGACGCCCTCGCCGACCACTTCCAGGCCGAGCGCACGCGCCAGCGAAGCGATGGCGCCGACGATGGCCGCGTCGACGCGCTGATCGGGCAGGCCTTCAACAAAGCTGCGGTCGATCTTGAGCACATCGAGCGGAAAACGTTTGAGGTACGACAACGACGAGTAGCCGGTGCCGAAGTCGTCGATGGCGAGGCCGACGCCGAGTTCCTTCAGGCGACGCATCACCGCGATGGTGTCGGTGCCTTCGCGCATCAGCGTGGTTTCGGTGATTTCGAGGCACAGACGCGCCGGATCGAGTCCCGATCGATCGAGCGTCTCCACTATCTTCGAAAGCAGGCTCGGCTCGTCGAACTGGCGCGCCGACAAATTCACTCGCACCGTAATGCCCACACCGTTTACTTTGGGCCAGCTCGCCGCGTCGCGGCACGCGCGCGACAGTACCCAGCGCCCCAGCGGCAGGATCAATGAGGCGCTCTCCGCCACCTCGATGAATTCGCTGGCGGCGAGGATGCGTCCGTCGCGACGCCAACGCACCAGCGCCTCTGCGGCCGACCACATGCCCGTGCGCAGGTCGAACTCAGGCTGGTAGTGGACTTCGAACGCGTCCTCGACCAGCGCGCTGCGCAGCGCCTGCTCGAGATGCAGACGTTCGACGAGGCCGCGATGATGCTCGATATCGAACACCTCGTATTCGTAGCGGCCACGCGTGGCGGCGAGGTTGGCGGACTGTTCGGCCCGGCGCATGAGCACGCGCGCGTCGCCCTCGTCGGCCTCGCGACTGAAGGCAACGCCGACTGCAGCGCCGACTTCGGTATCGTGCCAGGGCGAGAGATTGAGCACGAGTGCGACGCAGCGCTCGGCCAGCTCGGTCACGTCCACCTCACTGGTATGCCGTTGCGGCAGCAGCGCGAAACCGTCGGCGCGCACGCGCGCGATCGAACATTCCGCGCCCACGCTTTGTCGCAGCACGTCGGCAACGCCGGTCATGACGTCATCGACCGTCGGACCGTCGGTCCCTCGCGTGGTGGCGTAAGGCAACGCGATGGCGATATGCACCACGGCGATCAGCTGCTCGCCCGCGCGCAGCGCGCGCAGGCGCAGGCGCAGCAGCTCCAGGAAATAGTCGCGATTGGGCAGATCCGTGCCCATGTCGTGCAGCCGCAGGTGTTCGAGAGCCTGTTCGGCATCGCGGCGGCGCTGGATTTCCATCGCCATCGCGACGAAATCGCCCATGCTGGCGGCAAACGTCTGTTCTTCCTGGGCCCAGGGCCTGGCGCACTGAGTCTGTTCGTGGCAGATCACGCCCACCAGATGGCCTTGCATGCGCACGGGCGCATCGAGCAGGGAACATATCCCGTGTCGACGATAGTAGGCGGCAAGCTCATCATCCGAGCTGACGGGACTGTTGACCACGTCCGCCGCATCGATCACGCGCACTTCGTCAAGCAAGGCACTGTAGGAGCCGTCGAGCACGAGAGTCTCAAGCTCGGACGCGGCGGCGTGGCCGCCGCTGTCAGCGCACCAGGAATGCAGGCAAACGAGGCGATCATCGCTGCTGTCGTAGCGCCAGACGTTGACGCGTGGCACTTCAAGCGCCGCCGCCGCGCCCTCGCAGATCTCCGCGAGTGCGGCATCAAGTGTGCAGTCGTCGTGCCAGATCTTGCGCGTGAGCAACATGAGCGCGCGCGTGAAACGCTCGCTGCGTTGACCGCTCTTGCCGTCTGTCCTTGGTTTTGTCCGTGCCGGCATTTGCGCCCCCTGGGCTCACCGGTTGACACTTTACTCTCGCCACCTCGACTGATGCGAGGTCGCGGAATCAGGTCAGGTCGGCAAGGCGACCTGACCTGCCAAAGCCCGCTTGCGCAGGTCAGGTCGCGCCAGCGACCTGACTGCTTGCGGCAATCCCAAGTCAGGTCGGCAAGGCGACCTACTTGCGGATGGTCGCGGTGTGCGAGGTAAGCGCCTCGGCGAGGCCCGGCACGTGCTCCGCGCCGGCCGGGACACCGATGCTCGATCCCGCGAAGTCCGCACCGATCGGCTCGAAGCGACCGCCGAGACACTCGGCCAGGAACGCCTCGGTCACCGCGTTGAACGCCTTGCTGTTTTCGGGCCGCGCAAAACCGTGGCCTTCATCCGGAAACAACACGTACGTCACCGGAATGTTCTTGGCCTGCATCGCCTCGACGATCTGATCGGCTTCCGCCTGCTTGACGCGCGGATCGTTGGCGCCCTGTCCAATGAGCAATGGTTTGGTAATGGCGTCGACGCGGGTCAACGGGGAACGTTCAGCGAGAAATTTCTTGCCCTCATCGGTGCGCCAATCGCCGATGCGTTTGGCGAACTGCTCTTCGGAGCTGGCCCAGTACTTGGGGATGTTGTTGAGCAGCGTGTTGAGGTTCGACGGGCCGACAATGTCG
>JBKJND010000024.1:0-3217 GCA_046596095.1 Ahniellaceae bacterium
CGCAAGCGTGCTGACGCTCCAGGCGCGTGGCGTATCGCGTGCCGCGGCGTTGCGCCTCGCGATGACTTGACCCTGCCCGGAACCAGGCGCGGTGAAGCCGGCCAGCGCCGCTTCGTCGCCGACACCGGTCAGTTTCTCGGGCGGCATTTTCAGCGCGTACTCGAGCCCTGTTACGGCACTCTGGAAATACGCGGCGCCGCGTTCGGCCACTTGCCCGTGCGCAAGCGAGACGTCGTCAAACCACATCGCGACGAGTTCGCCGCCTTCCGCAGTGCGCCACGTGCATCCCGCGGCACGCGGCACACCTGCCTCGGCGGCAAGCGAAGTCGCGGTGACACTGGCCGTAGAGAGCAGCGTCGCCACGCGCAAATCGCCCAGCTTCGTGCACAATCCATCGGCCGGAACCTGCGGCGGCGGCAAGGTGATTTCCTGACTGCCGTCGACGGCGGCGGTCGCCGGCGGAGTCGAAGAGTTCGCGGAATCGTGCGGCATTTTCTGCCAGTACCACCAACCGCCTGCCGCGAGCGCCACAACAGCGACGATCCCTATTGCTTTCGAACCACCCGAACCGTGGCGACGACGTCGTGCCATGCGTATTCACTCTTGAACTCAATGTTTCGATTATGCCCGAGGCAACGTTTAGTACCGTTAACGCAGTGCGGTGCGAAACTACACCGACAGGTGCGCGAGCGAGTCCGCGTGCGCTTCCCAGTCCGCGCCATCAAACGCTTTAATGGTCATGGCGAAGTCCTGATCGGGATCGAGACAACGCACGTTGACGTCGATACCGTCGGGATTCGAGCGCGGCACGTAAAAGGACTTGACGCCGCAGTCCCGGCAGAATCGATGCTGCGCGACACCGCTCCCAAACGTGTAGGTGGTGAGTGCGTCCTCGCCGGAGATCAAAGCAAAGCGCGCCTGCGGCACGATCAGGTGCAGGAATCCGCTCATGCGACAGATCGAGCAGTTGCAGTCGAGCGCCGCGAACACGCGCGGCGCCGTCACCACGAAGCGCACGGCGCGGCAGTGACAGCCACCGTTGAGCGTCGAATGGATCGTCGATTCGGACATTGCGTGCAGTATCTCGCATAGACTCCGGATCGCGGCACGCATCGCCGCGGAGCGAATGATTTTATGACCCTGGAAATCTGGTATCTGCTGGCGGGCCTGTTGATCCTGCTCGGTCTGGCCGGAACGATCCTGCCGGCGCTGCCCGGCGTGCCGCTGGTGTTTGCCGGCATGTTGCTGGCCGCCTGGGCCGGGGACTTCAGCAAAGTCTCCGCCTGGACCATCGTCCTGCTCGGCGTGTTGACGGCGCTGGCCGTGGTGCTGGAGATCGTCGCGTCCGCGGTGGGTGCGAAGCGCTCCGGGGCGAGCTGGCTTGCCTTTGCCGGTGCTGGCATCGGCACGCTGGTGGGCGCATTCGCGGGCATCGTTGGATTGCTGCTGGGGCCATTCGTGGGCGCGGTGATCGGCGAATGGCTGGCGACCCGCAACATGCCGCAGGCCACGCGCGCCGGCGTTGGCGCGGCGATCGGATTTATCATCGGTACCGCAGCCAAGCTGGCGCTTTGCTTCGCGATGCTCGGCATTTTCATCACCGCCATCGTTATCGACTGACCACGTGGTCAGCTCCGCACCGGAACGTGCCATGACGCGTCATTGCGCGATGGCTTGACTTGCATCGCCACGCGCTCCATCGTCGCCACCGATCCCGCGCGCCAGGAAGTCGACATGTCGTACCCACCCGCCTCCCGCACTTCGGACCTCGAAGCTCACGGTTTCGACTCGCCCGGCTTTACCGACAGCCTCGCAGAAGCGCGCGACAAACTGGTAGAAGCCGCGAGCGCTGCCGGCAACGCGCTGCGCGCAGCCGCTGGCGGAGCGGTTGCGGTCGCGCGCGATGAACTCGCGGACGGCGGCGAGCAAGTGCGCGATTCCCTGACCGAAGCTGCCGACGCAAGCCGGCAGGCTGCGCTAACCGCCAAGCTCACTGCAGAGGAGCGCGTCGACGATTTCATCGCGCAGGGCCGGCAGATGCTGCGCACCACCGAAGACTTCGTGCGTGAGCGCCCAGTGGCCTCGCTCGGCATCGCGGTCGCAGCGGGTTACCTGGTTTCAAAGCTCGTGCGCCGTCGCCGTCGCGATTGAGTGTCCCGCAGGTTTGCTGCCGCCGGCCCATCGCTAATTTCAGTCCCGGTTCGTCCGGCTCAAACTCATCACGAGCGGAATCAACGCAACCAGGGGATCCGTAGTGGCTGATCTGCCTCCGCCGGTGCCGCAAAACGAACGCGATCTCCTCGACGATGTGCGTGAGGTCGCGCATGGCGTCATCGGCGTAACGCGGAGCTCACGGCAGGCATTCCAGGATTTGACGACGCTGGCCGACGCCGACTGGCGTCTGGCGCGTGGCGCGCTCACACGTTTTTTTCTGTACGCGACCTTTGCGGCTGTGCTGTCGGGCACGGCGTGGCTGCTGATCATGGCGCTGGCGGTGTTTGGACTCTGGAGCGCAGGATTCGGCTGGTGGATTGCACTGGCGGTGCCGTGCGTCATCAGCATTGCGATTGCCGGAACGCTCGGCTGGCTGGCGCACGATCGACTGATGCTGGCGAGTATGGATACGACCTGGCGTCAACTCGTGCTAATGCTGAAGAAGGCCAAGGGCTTCGAACGGGAGCGTCAAGACCATGCACCTCGATGATCTGAAGCGCGATGTCGCACTGGCGGAAGCCAACCTGACCAATCGACGCAGTCTCGCCGTGGCTGATGGCAAGCGTCTCGAGGCAGCGGTGCGCGCCGCCGCGACGCCGCTGCGCATCGGCATTGGTGGCATGTCGCTGGGTTTTCTGCTCGGGCGCGGCGGGCCGAAGACGGCGGTCGGCAACCAGACGCCCGCGGCCGCAATCACCTCGACGATTGGACTCGTCGGCACACTGGTTCAGCAGGTCTCTGCCAAACGCGACAAGCCTCCCGCCCACACCGCCGCAGGCGCCGTCGACCTCGCTGTCGAGTAGTTCGCGTTGGCGGCACTTGTAGAGCGGTGCTATGCGCCGCTGCACTTCTCCGATGCGACGGTTGGGTCCCAGCCGGACATAGTCCGGCTCCTGACGTTTCCCCGGTTCTTGTTCGCTTTTGCTCTTTGGAATCAGCGCCTTGCTTCTGAACTTCACCATCCAAACATCAACAGCGTTTCACTCGCCTGCGGCGAGCGAGT
>JBKJND010000148.1:0-6567 GCA_046596095.1 Ahniellaceae bacterium
ATCGGCGCGATCACCGCGGCCGAGCGCGCTGCGGTGCGCGCACGCTCGCCGGTAGGCGCCAAGTACGACGTGCCGGTGGATCGCGAGTCCGCGCATGACCGATTGAATCAGCGCGCGCAGGCGGCGTCGGCGATGCCAACGTCGTCGGGATCGCCGACGCCAGAGCCCGCAAAGAGCAAAGGCACACGCACGATTGCCGCACCAGCGACGAGTCGTACGACCAAGCCAGCGCCTGCGGACAATGCCGGTGCGGGTGTAGGGGGCAAACTCAAGGAGTGGATTTTTGGCACTTCGCGCCGACAGGGAGCGCTCGAAACCATGGCCAAACAAACCGCACGCACCGTCGGCAGCCAGCTGGGTCGCCAGATCCTGCGCGGCGTGCTCGGCACCCGGCGTCGCTGAGAGTCGCGCATGACTGGCGCGAAACCATCGCGCCCTGGCCGGCAGTCCGGCGGGGCAAGTTTCGACGACCTCGGGCGCGCGTTTGCGTATCCGCTGCAGCCAGCGGCGTTGACTTCGATCCTCGCATTTTCTCTGGCATTGATGCTGGGCTCGGTGCCGGTGTTCGGCATGGCGCTGGCACTGCTGGTGTGGGCGTCGGCGTACCGATACGCGATCGAGGTGCTGGATCGAAGCGCAGCCGGCGCGCTTGAAGCTCCAGACTACGCCCTCGACATCCGCGACGGCGGCGGCGTGGCGATGCTCGTGTTGCAGCTCGTGTTCGTTGCCTTGCATCTTGTCATTACCCTTTGGGTCGATGATGGTGCGCAGCGCCTTGGCTGGTGGCTGCTGCTCGCAGTCATCCAGCCTGCGGCGACTCTCAATCTGGTGCTGATCGGCAATGCCGGAGCGGCGCTCAATCCGGTGCGCTGGCTGCAGTTGATCGCGCGCGTGGGTCCGGGTTACCTGTTGCTGGTCATCGTGGGCGCCGCATGCTTTTTCGTGCAAGGTCAGGCGAGCGAGTTCCTGCACACGTGGTTACCGGCGATTGTTGCGCGGGTGCTGGCAGGCTTCGTCGCACTTTATCTGCTGGTGTTCAACTTCCATCTGATGGGACGCATCGCGTTTGCGCGGCGTGGAGCGATCGGTTACGACCTGGCCGAAGTGCCGACGCGCCTCGATCCCTCCGATCGACACCGCGGGTTCATGCGCGACGTTGAACTCATGATCGCCGAGGACAAGGGCAAGCAGGCTGCGGCGGCACTTCAGCGTCATCTCGAAAGCGAACCGCACTCCACCGACGCCATGCATCAACGTTATCGGCGTCTGCTGGAGCTACTTGGCGACGACGCGGCGCTGGCCGAGCACACGCAGGTCTATGCGTCGCGACTACTGGGCGAAAAGCACGAACGCGAGGCACTGTTGCTGGTGCGCGCCATGCTGCAGCGCGACGCGGCGTTTCGCGTACGCGATGCCGAGCAACGCGCGCGCCTAGCGCGCACCGCGATGGCGAGCGGCATGCCGGATGTGGCCCTGGTACTGGCCGGCGATTTTCACAATGCGCATCCGAAACACTTGGCAGTACCCGAGATGGCATTGCTTGGCGCGCGTCTATTGGTAGACCGCAACGCCGACACACGCGCCGCACACGCGCTGCTCACCTTCGCGGCCGAGCGTTTTCCGGACGATCCAAGACAACAGGAAATCCTGCTGAAGATCGAGCAGATCGACGCGCTGGAGGCGCGCCTCTCGCCGAAATAGGGGTCAGAGTGGCCTTTTCCGAACAAGCAATGCTGATGTCAGCATGACCATTCAAGGAAAAGGCCACTCTGACCCCTATTTCGCCGCCTAGAAGGCGTACTTGAGGCTGAGGCGCAGACTCCGTGGCTGAAAGACATGAAAGTGGATATCGTCGAAGCCGCCGTCCGGTTCGCCGGCCAGCCGCGACGCGTAGAAATAGTCGATATCGTGGTCGCTGCTGTCGAGCGCGTTCAGCACATCGAGATACACGCCCCAACGATCCCAATCGCGCCCGACCCGCAGGTTCACCAACGTCGATCCGTCCGCCTCGACGCTCTCGTCTTCGAGCAGCGCGTACGACCCGAAGTGACGCACTCGCGCAGTCGCGAACCAGCCTGCGTCCCATTGCCTGGTCACGCCTGCACTCACGACCAGCGGAATCGATCCCGGAATGCTGTTGCCTTCGGGTGCGTCGTCGCGAAACTCGCCGTTGGTGTACGAGGCCTCGAGGTCCGCACGCAAGCCGTTGGCGCCAAACCAGTACAAGCCCAACTCAACGCCATCGCGCTGGCTCGGCCGACCTGCCTCGGTGTTGCCGGCGTCGCCGACGAACAGAAGTTCGGATTCAAGCCGCAAAGTCCAGACTGCCAGCGTAGTCTGAAACCCCTCGCTGACTTGCCATCGAGCCCCGAGCTCGCCGCCGGTTGAATCGACCAGCGGGTCCACCGGCACCGCGTCATCGCCGCTGACCGGATCGATACGGATGGTGGTTCCGCGCGCGTCGTTGGAATGAAAGCCCTGCCCGAAACTCGCATACAGTTCCAGAGGATCGCTTGGACGATAAATGAGGCTCGCTTTAAGCGACGGAGTGGAATCGTGCGCGACTCCCGAGTTTTCGGGCAGCGAGCGGGCATCGACATCGAACCGGTAGCGGTCGTAGCGCAGTGCCACGTGACTGCGCAGCTTGTCGCTGAAGCGAAAATCGTGCGCAGCGTGCACACCGAGACTGCCTTCCTCGACCGAGTCTTCGCGCACAACGTTGAGCAACTGGCGCGCGCGCGTCCGGAACAATCCCACGCGCTCGATATCGTCGAAGCGGCCATCAACACCGAAGCGCCAACTGCTGCGTCCGCTGTCCCATTCGCCCGTCGCCTCGAATCCGTACAGTCGGCGTTCGTCCACTTGTTCGAACTGATCGCCGTTGACCGGGTCGTCGAGCAAGTAAGTGAAATTCGAGAACAAATCGAGGTCGGAATCGATCGCGTACGCCTGCGCGATGACCTGGCCTCCGAAGGCCGCGCCTTTCCAGCCCCCCGAAAAGCTGTAACGCGACGCCTCGCCTCCCACGGTCGTATCGATCGAGCCGAACTCGGAGATGAGTCCCTGATCGACCGCGCGCTGCGGAATCTGGTCAGGCGAGTTCCACTTGTTGTCGTAAGCCAGCAACATCGCATGCACCTTGCCCGACCCAAGCTCGGCGCTGTAGCGAAGCATCAAATTGACCTTCTCGACGTCTTCGTCGATGTCGCTCCACGGCCCGTCGTAGGTCTGCGCTTCGGCACCGAACAAGACGTCGCCCGCTCCCACGGCGACCGAGTTGAGCAGCACGCCGCGCAGATAGCCGTATTCGCCAACGGTCCCTTCCACCAACCCGTCGGCAACCGTGTCGGACAAATGGAAGCGCGCATAGCCGGCAGAGGCAAAATCGCCCACATCGGCGTAGTAGGGTCCCTTGCGATACCGGATCTCTTCCACAGCTTCCGGAATCAGGAAATTGAGATCCGTCCAGCCCTGGCCATGCCCGTGCGTGCGCATGTTGACCGGCATGGCGTCAACGTATGTCGCAAAGTCGGTGCCGTGATCGAGGTTGAAGCCGCGCAGAAAATACTGGTTGGCCTTGCCGCTGCCGGAATGCTGGGTCGCGACCAGACCGGGCACAAATTCCAGCAGATCGCCGCTGCGCAGCAGCGGTCGTTGTGCGATGTCTTCGCGGCCCACGGAACCTTCGGACGCCGAGATCACTTCACCGACAAGATTCTGCCGGCGGCCAATCACGTCGATCTTCTTCAGCGTGGTGGTCCCGTCCTCGATTGTTTCGTCACTCGCGCCGGAAGAGCGTGGCGCATCATCCTGCACTTGCGCGAGCGAAGTCGCGACGACCGTGACAAGCAGTGCGGCGAGAATTGATTGCCGCAATAGCGAGCGCCGGCATGGCGGGCTCACGGTTATGAAAGGTACGGATGTGAATCTGGTCTCTGGATGAGGCGATTGCATGAAAATTCTCCCCTGGCCACGCACGAGTGCGCGATCCACATTGCACAACAGGACTTTGGGCGCGCCGTGCGGCGCGCCCTCGCGAAGCCTGTGATTGCACCGTGCGGGAAATCTCAAATCCGAAACCGGACTGCCATGCAAAGGCAATGTCTGCATGCACCTGGGTGCACGCAGACTTGACATGTCAATGCGGGGCCTCGGCCTGGAACCGGCGCGATGCGCAATCAGCGGTCGGGAGGCCGCTCTGCGGGATCGGGTATGCGCGATTTGAAATTCGAGCCTCGAGCCGCCGGCAAAAGGGCTCGGTTCGATGCGGGCGCACGTATGGCCGACTCGTCAACGAGAAACACGAATCCATCCAGCACGCGCACATTCGCAAGTGCCTCGCTCGCGTCATTGGCGGAGTCGTCGGCGGCGACGTACACAACGCCCGCTTCGCATTCATCGTGCAGATGGTTGTTAGCGGGGCGCGAGTGCGCGTGGCGAGCTATCGGGTGTGACCGATGCTCATGCGGTTGGTTCGTCGCGGTCTGCGAATGCATGTGAGGATGAGGATGGTCATCGTCGGGTACTGAAAGAGCGTGGGACGCTGCGTCGTCGAGCGCAGTTGGCATCGCGAGAAAGGCCGCTCCACTCTGTTTGGGTTCCACATGCGTGTGTGCAATGACTTCCACTCCGTCGGCTCCAGCCGCATACCCGCGCGCGAGCAACGCAATCATGATGAGGAAGTTGACCAGAAGCTTCACGAGCTCACTGCCCCGTAATTCGCTGAAACAGCCACCACGCGCCGAGCGCCGCGATCACCAGCGACAGCGGAATCATCACGAACCGCACGTAATGCCGCCACGCACTCAGTGCGTGGATGAGCGGGAGCGCAACGGCGGCCACGCCGAGTTGCCCGAGTTCGACGCCCAGATTGAAGGCGAACAATGCGGTGAGGCGCGCGTCGCGCGGTACACCGAGCTCGCCCAGCGCGCCGGCAAATCCGAATCCGTGCACCAGACCAAATCCGAGTGCCAGCAACCACAGGCGCCGCACGATCACCGGCCACACGTTGTTCAAAGCGGCAAGCGTTACGCTAAGCGCAATCGCCGCTTCAATCCAGCGCCCAACCGGCGTGACGAGACCCAACGCCGCCAGCGTCAAGGTCAGCGAGTGAGCCAGCGTAAATGCCGTGACCAGAACGGCTGCACGACGGAAACTCTGCCCGAGCGTTCCGGCCCGCTCCCACAGGCCCTCGCGACGCGTGAGTGCCACCGACAGCAGCAACGAGAACAGAAATGCCAGGTGGTCGTAGCCGATCAGAATGTGATGCACGCCTTCGCGCAGGAACGCCTGGAACGTGCTGCGCGGCGCCGCCAAACGCGCGCTGCGATGGTCCGAGTCGAGCAGGCTCGTGATCGTTTTGCCGTCACGCTCCACGATCAGCATCGCCCGATGCTGCGCGTCGCGATCTAGCAACAGTTTGTAACCAAGCGTGGGATCACCGGACGCGCAATGCGCAGTCAGGGGCTGATGCGCGTACGCGCCCTCGGCGTAGTTGCGAACGGCAAGCTTGCCGGCTCGCATTGTGCACGGAGCGCCGCCCGCAGAAAGCTGCACGCCTACGACCACAAATTCCGCAATCGCGGCCGAGCGACCGCGCAGTTCGCCCCAAGTGACTGCGCCGTCTCGATCCGTATCGACGCCGATGGCGAGTTCGAGATCGGCGATCGCCACATCGAGCGTCAGGTCGACCGTGTATTCACCAGCGCGCTGCTCGGCGTGCAGGTAAGCGATGCTCATTGTGTGCGCAGAGACCCCCGAGGCAACAGCGCACAGACACAAGAAAATCGCCAGACGACGCATCATTGGCCGGGCATTCCTGCTCCCGGTCGCGGCACACCTTCGCGCGAGCTCCACGCAAGCAGTGCCTCCGTTGCTTCGGGCCCACCAGCGGCGCGACCTGCGCGAGCGAGCAAATCGACATCTTCGATATCGCGTTGCGTCTCGAAATTTGCCAAAGCAAGGCGCAGCGCCAAACGCGCGTCACCTGCTATCAGCGCCAGCTCTGCTTCATCGCGCAACTCTGGACTCGCGCCCGCAAGTCGCGCCGCCGCGTGTCTCGCAACCAGACGCGCCCGCAAGGTATCGGCATCGATTGCGCCGCTGGCGACGGCAGCCATTACGCGCTCAAGCGCCAGACCATCGTGCGCCGGATCTTTGGGCAGCGACGCCAGCGCCTCCATCGCGCGACCCTGGCGACGCAGCCAGCGCGCGTATGCGATTTGTGGTCTCACGTCGCCCGGCGCGGCGGCGCGAGCAGCGCGAAACAATGTCTCGGCTTGCGTATCGCCGCGCAAAGAGGCGACTTCGGCCGCCAGCAAGCGGGCGTCGCGTGCGATCGGGTCTTCGCCTTGACGCAAGCGCGTGAGCAGGCGGTCTGCGGCGTCAAGGTTGCCGCGTCGCTGCGCGAGCCGCGCGGCGCAAAAGCTGGCTTGTCGCTGATCGAGCAGCAGCATGGCGGCGCAATCGCGCTGACCGTCATGCAGCCGGCCCTGGGTCAGATTGAGATGCGCACGCATCGCGATGGCGGACGCAAAACGCGGCTGGCGGACGATCAGCGCATCCAAG
>JBKJND010000298.1:0-2754 GCA_046596095.1 Ahniellaceae bacterium
CAGGTCGGTATTGATGGCATTTGCGCTGATGGCCCTGGGCGGTGTCCTGACCATTCGCCTGCTGCCCGTTGGACTCTTCCCGCTGGTCGACTTCCCGCGCATCGTCGTGAGTCTCGAGGCGGGCGATCGTCCTGTCGATCGCATGGTCGTCGAAGTCATTCGACCGCTCGAACAAGCACTTCGATCCGTGCCAGACGTAAGGAGCATCCGCTCGACGAGCAGCCGAGGTTCTGGGGAGGTGTCGCTTTCCTTCGGGTGGGGCAGCAACATGGTGGTGGCGTTGCTGCAAGCCGAAGCAGTGGTGAACGGAGCGCTCAATCAATTGCCAGCGGGCACCCACTTCACGATTCGTCGGATGGACCCGACCGTTTTTCCGGTACTTGGATTGAGCCTCAGTTCTTCTTCGCGTTCATTAAGCGAGGTGCGCGACCTCGCGACCTACCAGGTGAGTCCGGAATTGTCCGCCGTCGACGGCGTCGCGCAGATCGAGGTGCTGGGCGGACAGCAAGCGGAGTTTCAGGTGCTGCTGGACCCCGTGCGACTGCAGTCTCTGGATCTGTCGCCGGCAGATGTGGCGCAAGCGCTGGCTTCGAGCAATGTCGTGACCGCGGTCGGGCGGATCGAGGACCGGTACCGCTTGTATCTGGCGCTCTCCGATACCCGCTTGCGCAACATTGAGGATATCGAACGTACTGTTTTGAGAACTAGTGCACGCGGCATCGTGGAGCTTGAAGACGTGGGGGAAGTGCGACTGTCGGTGACGCCCGAATGGACTCGCGTCAATGCCGACGGCAAGGACGCGGTTCTGGTCAACATCAAGCAGCAGCGCGGCGCGAGCACCGTCTCCATCGTCCGCGACGTGCGCGAGCGGCTGGAGCACTTGAGGGCGAGCCTGCCCGCCGATGTACGCATCACGCCGTACTACGATCAATCCGAATTGATCGTCGCCGCAGCAGGCAGCGTCCGCGATGCGATCCTGATCGGCGCCGCTCTTGCAGGCATCATTCTGTTGCTGTTCCTCCGCAATCTGCGCATCACCCTCATCGTCAGTCTGGTGCTGCCGACCGTTCTGCTGATTACGTGTGTGCTGCTGCATGCGATGGGCCAAAGCTTCAACATCATGACGCTGGGGGGCATGGCCGCCGCTGTGGGCCTCGTCGTAGACGATGCCGTCGTGATGGTGGAGCACGTGGCGCGGCGTCTCGTCGAGCACGAGAAAGAGGATGCATCCTCGCCACCGATCCTGGCTTATGCCGCGGAAATGGTCCGTCCGTTGGCCGGATCTTCAGCGGCAACCATCGCGGTGTTCATTCCGCTCGCGTTTCTCGGCGGGGTTGCCGGCGCTTTTTTCAGGCCGCTCGCCTTGACGATGGCGGCGACTCTGGCCGTATCGTTTCTGGTCGCCTTGCTGGCTGTGCCTCTGTTGGCGAAAGCGCTGCTCCGGGCGAGCGATGCGCAAGCGCTGGAACGCAGCGGTCCCTGGCTTCGAAAAGGCCAGCAGTTCAGTTCCGATCAGCTCGAGCGCACGATCAAACGCCCGCTGCGACTTGCCATTCCACTATTGCTCATCGTGATGGCTGGCGGCTTCGCCTATTTCAAGCTCGGCAGCGGCTTCATGCCGCGCATGGACGAGGGTGGATTCATTTTCGACTACTGGGCCGCTCCCGGTACGTCGCTAACCGAGACGGACCGGATGATTCGCCAGGTGGAAGGCATCGTGCGCAGCCTGCCGGAGGTTGAGAGTTACTCCCGGCGTACGGGACTGCAACTCGGGGGCGGGCTGACCGAAGCCAACGAAGGCGACATGTTCATCAAACTGGGGCCGCTGCCGCGGCGTCCGATCGAAGAGGTGATGAGCGATCTTCGCCAGCGCGTCGAATCCGGGGTGCCCGGCTTGCGGGTGGAGACGTTGCAATTGATGGAGGATCTGATCGGAGACTTGATCTCCAACCCACAACCCATTGAGGTCAAACTTTTCGGACCTGATGGTACGGCGTTGCGCAAGTACGCCGTTGAGGTGGCGACGGCCATCGGGAAACTTCCCGGTGTCGTTGAGGTGTTCGATGGCACCACCATCGTCGGCGATGCCATCGAGATTCGTGTGGACCGGGTGCGGTCGTCGCTTGAAGGGCTCGCTCCGGACGCGGTAACGACTCAGATCGGGGCCATGCTCGCGGGAACTGTCAGTAGCCAGATTCAGGCTGGCGAGAAAATGATCGGCATCCGGGTATGGACGCCCGACAATCTGCGCGCCCGGATTGAGCAGATCGCATCCCTGCGACTGCGCGCTCCGACGGGGCAGTACGTGCCGCTTGCGCGCGTGGCAGACATCTCCATTGTCCACGGTGAAGCGCAGCAGGATCGCGAAAATCTTCGGGACACCGTGGCCGTCACGGCGCGCCTCGAAGGGCGCGATCTTGGCTCAGCCATGCGCGACGTGCAAAGAGCGGTGAGGGAAATGAAATTGCCGGCCGGATATT
Source organism: Ahniellaceae bacterium (assembly GCA_046596095.1). Taxonomy (GTDB): domain Bacteria; phylum Pseudomonadota; class Gammaproteobacteria; order Xanthomonadales; family Ahniellaceae; genus JBBQNY01. Next base: position 2,481 of record JBKJND010000298.1, read on the forward strand.
CCGTCGCGTACGGCGGGCTCTATCAGGAGCAACGCCAGTCGTTCCGCGAACTGATCCTGGTATTCGTTGCGGCGTTGCTGATTGTGGCGACGTTGCTGATGTTCCTCTACGAGCGTGCATCCATCGTGCTCGCCATTCTCAGTACGGTATTGCTGACGCTGCCTGGCGTCTTTCTTGGACTATGGGCCACAGGAACCGAACTGGATCTGTCTTCCATGATGGGATTGACGATGGTGATCGGCATCGTCACCGAGGTCGCCATTTTCTACTTCGC
>JBKJND010000394.1:0-7169 GCA_046596095.1 Ahniellaceae bacterium
CCGAGGCTGTGTGAAAACTCCAGAGGCAACTCGCGTACGACCTATTCTGCAAATTAATTCGCCTTGAGCTTCGCAGAAGCGAACGCACGCACGTCAAATTTGCTGGAGAGGGTCGGCCTTTGAGCGACTAAACGAGTTTTCACACAGCCTCGGCCGATTGCCGCCGGTTCGAGGGGCGCGAACACTCGCAGCAACGAATTCAGCGTTGCCCGGGACCGGTGATCGGGGAAGGCGACAAACGCAAACTGCGACTTTGCTCAGCTCGGGTCGGTGAGGCGCATGAGGCGGACGCCGTGGCCGTCTTCGGTGCGCAGTGCATCGGGATTCGCGGCCAGCGTCGAGAGGCGCGCGACCACGCCGACATGGCTGTTGGGAAGGACCCCGATGGCGCCATTGCGACCGTCGGCCTTGGCAAGATAGAGGCCGGAGTCCGAAAGACTCAACGCCTGATCGACGTTGAGTGCGGAGTCGGCGCCGAATGCCACGCACCACGGAAGCGACACGAAGCCGATCGAACAGTTGACAAACAATGGCTTGCCGCTCGGCAGCGCCATGGGCGTGCCGCCGATGAGATCGAGCAGACGTGCGGCCAACGCCGAGGCCGTAGCCTCGTCGCCGCCGCGTCTAATCACCAGCAGCTCTTCGCCGCCCCAGCGAAGGACCGCGTCCACTGCCCGCAACTTGTGCCGCAGGCGATGACCGATCTCGACCAGCACCGTATCGCGGAGAGAAGGATCTTCTGTCAGGTATCGAGGGTTGCGAGGTCGCCCTTGGTTTCGAGCCATTGCTTGCGATCGCCGGCGCGCTTCTTGGCCAGCAGCATGTCGATCAGCGCACGTGTGGCCTCGGCGTCGTCGATGTCGAGTCGCACGAGTCGGCGTGTGTCGGGATGGATCGTGGACTCGCGGAGCTGCGGCGGATTCATCTCGCCGAGACCCTTGAAGCGGGTGACGCTGATCGCGCCCTTGATTTTCTCGCGCTCGACGCGTTCGAGCAGGATGCGTTTCTCCTCCTCGTCCAGCGCATAGAACACCTGCTTGCCGATATCGACACGGAACAATGGCGGCATCGCCACGAATACGTGGCCGGCGTTGACCAGCGCCGGGAAGTGCCGGAGGAACAACGCGCATAGCAAAGTTGCGATGTGCAGCCCGTCGGAATCGGCGTCGGCGAGAATAATGACCTTGCCGTAACGCAGTCCGTCGAGCTTGTTGACGCCCGGATCGCAGCCAATCGCCACCGCAAGATCATGGACTTCCGTCGAGGCAAGTACACCGGACGATTCCACCTCCCACGTGTTTAGAATCTTGCCGCGCAGCGGCAGCACGGCCTGAAAATCCTTGTTGCGCGCCTGCTTAGCCGACCCGCCCGCCGAATCGCCTTCGACCAGAAACAGCTCCGTGCGCGCGAGATCCTGCGACGCGCAGTCTGCGAGCTTGCCCGGCAGCGAAGGACCGCTGGTGATCTTCTTGCGGACAATCACCTTGCCTTGCTTGAGGCGATCCTGCGCGCGCTCGATCGCAAGCGCAGCGATGCGTTCGCCAATGGCGACATGTTGATTCAACCAAAGCGAGAAGCTGTCGTGCGCGATGGTTTCGACCAGCGCTGCCGCGTGGCGGGAGCTCAGGCGTTCCTTGGTCTGCCCCGAAAATTGCGGATCGCGAAGCTTCACCGACAGCACAAAACTCAACCGATCCCACACGTCTTCGGGCGCGAGCTTGATGCCGCGCGGCAGCAGATTGCGGAAATCGCAGAACTCGCGCAGCGCGTCGGTGAGTCCCGTGCGCAGTCCATTGACGTGGGTGCCGTGCTGCGCCGTGGGAATGAGGTTGACGTAGCTTTCCTGGATCAGCTCGCCTTCGACATGCCAGGCAATCGCGAAATCCGCAAACTCGCCGTCGCGCTGCATGCCTGCGACGAGCGGCGCGTCCGGCAGTGTTTCGAAGCCCGCGAGTTGGGAACGGAGGTAATCGCGCAGCCCGTTTTCGTAAAACCATTCGACCGTCTCGCCCGACGCCTCGTCGCGCAGCGTCACGGTCAGGCCCGGACACAGCACCGCTTTCGCACGCAAGACGTGTTTGAGGCGCGGCAGCGAGAACTTCGGCGAATCGAAATATTTCGGATCGGGCCAGAAACGCAGGCGCGTGCCGGTGTTGCGCTTGCCGACGCTGCCTTGCGCAGTGAGCCGGGTCACCGGTGCGCCATCGCGGTAAGTTTGCGCGTACTCGTTGCCGTCGCGGCGGATGACGACCTCGACCTTTGTCGACAGCGCGTTGACCACTGAAACGCCTACGCCGTGCAATCCACCCGCGAAGCTGTAGTTGCGTCCCGAGAATTTGCCGCCGGCGTGCAGCCGCGTGAGGATGAGCTCGACGCCGGGCACGCCTTCCTCCGGATGTACGTCGACCGGCATGCCACGCCCATCGTCGGTCACCTCCAGCGAGCCGTCGGCGAACAGCACGACGTCGATCTGTTTCGCGTAGCCGGATATCGCCTCGTCGACGGCATTGTCGACGACTTCCTGCGCGAGGTGATTAGGCCGCGTGGTGTCGGTGTACATGCCCGGTCGGCGCTTGACCGGATCAAGCCCGGACAGCACTTCGATGTCGGCGGCGGAGTAACGTTGGCTCATGCGTGGGTTGGCGTCTGGTAAAGGGGTCAGAGTCGATTATCGACCGACGCAAGCGATAGCGGGGACTGAGGTTGATCGATAATTGACTCTGGCCCCTTTTCAACCGGGTCTAATTACAAGTCGAGTTCATGGATGACCCGACCTGCGTCGACCAGATCCACGCGGGTGCGGAAGCCGAGGTTGTGCATCAGATCCTGCATCTGGATGTTTTGCGCAGAATTGAGGGAAGTCATCCTGCGGATGCCGCGGGAGCGCGCCACGTCGATCAGGTGCTTCATCAGCAGGGTGCCGAGCCCCTGTTTCTGCCACTCGTCGCTTACCATAACCACGCATTCACAATTGCGACCATCCACGTCGGTGCTGTAGCGGCAGGCGCCGACGATGCGTTCCTGGGAGTCGTCCTTCACGACTGCGACGAACGCCACTTCATGCACGTGGTCGATGTCGGTGAGTTGCTCGATCAGGCGTTCGCTCGGACTGTGTAGCGCCCCGAGTAAGCGGTGGCGGCGGGACCGGGCAGACAGCGCTTCGATAAAGGTGCGTTCGGCCGCCTTGTCCTGCGGGGCTATCGGTCTAATCAGCACGTGACGGTGATCGTGCAGCGTTTCTGTCCAGCGCGGGTGCTCCGGGCCAGTGGACGGGCGAAACACGAGCGGCGAGGTGGACATGACCGGAAACCAGTGTGGGAGGTGGAGCACAGGGTAGGCTCCTCGCCCGGCGAAGCATTGATCCAAATCAACTATCGCGCGCGAGCAATGCCGCAAGATGCCTGTCACGTCCAAACCAGCGGAGCCGAACATGATCCACGACTTGATGGTGCCCATGACGGGCGGCGCGGGCGACTCGAATGCGCTCAAGGCCGCAGTCGGGTTGGCGGCGCACTGCAACGCGCACCTGTCGGTCGTCGAGACGGTCAACCTGCCGTTGCCCATGCCGTCGCCCTGGGGCTTTTCGCCGGATGTGAGACTAGGCGTGCTCTATGCGGAATTGCGCGCCCAGGGTGAGGCAAATGCCGCTGCGTTGAGACACCGCCTCGAGCCGGAAACGATCTCGCATGAAGTTCGATTGGCAGACGCGTTGTATACGGAGCCTCAGCGCACCGTTGCGTTGCACGCGCGCTACGCGGACCTCGCGATCATGACGGCGGTCGACGAGTCCTCGAACGATTCGATCATCGTGCACCCGTTCTTCAGTGCGCTGGTGTTCGAGTCCGGTCGGCCGCTCCTGGTGATTCCGCCGAAGCACTCGATCGAGCTGCCGTTCGGTCACGTGGTCGTTGCCTGGCAACCGACGCGCGAGGCGACGCGCGCCGTGCACGACGCCATGCCATTGCTGCGCACGGCGAGTTCCGTGGACGTGGTGACAGTCGATCCGCTGGTGGGAGAGTGTTATGACGGTGCGCTGCCGGGTGCTGATATCGCCACGCATCTGGCGCGGCATAACGTCAAGGTCAACGTGGTGACGCTCCCGCTCGACGGGCGATCCGTGGCGGACGTGCTGCTGGACCATGCTTCGGAGTCCAGAGCGGATCTGCTGGTGGCCGGCGCGTACAGCCATTCGCGTTTGCGCGAATGGGTGTGGGGAGGAACCACCCGCGAGTTGCTGCGGAAGACCTGGCGTCCCATCCTGTTTTCCCACTGACCCCGAGTAAGGGAGCGTCGTGGACGGCTGTCGAAAAGGAGAGGCCGGGAAAACTCCGCGCGGCGGCGTGTCGAGCGGGTTCGCCGCACGCTTCCGGTAAACTCCGGACTTCGCCGCTGCCGCTTTGTGTTCATGACTCCCCTCATCTTCGTTACCGGCGGCGTGGTTTCATCCCTGGGCAAGGGCATCGCGGCCGCTTCGCTGGGCGCGATCCTCGAAGCGCGTGGCCTCACCGTCACCATGATGAAGCTCGATCCGTACATTAACGTCGACCCGGGCACCATGAGTCCGTACCAGCATGGCGAGGTGTACGTGCTGGACGACGGCGCGGAGACCGATCTCGACCTCGGTCACTACGAACGCTTCGTGAGTACGCGCCTGACCCGGCGCAACGCGATTACCACCGGGCAGGTGTACGAAAACGTCATTCGCCGCGAACGGCGTGGCGATTACCTCGGCGCCACCGTGCAGGTCATTCCGCACATTACTGATGAGATCAAACGCCAGATCGAGGCTGCGACCGCGGGTTTTGACGTGGCGCTGGTCGAGATCGGTGGCACGGTCGGCGATATCGAATCGCTGCCGTTCCTGGAAGCCATCCGCCAATTCCGCGTCGAGCGGGGCGCCGACCAGACTTTTTACATGCACCTGACGCTGGTGCCTTACATCAAAGCCGCCGGTGAGATCAAAACCAAACCGACGCAGCATTCGGTCAAGGAATTGCGCTCGATCGGCATCCAGGCCGATGTGCTCCTGTGTCGCTGCGAGGATCCGTTGCCCGATGCCGAGCGACGCAAGATCGCGCTCTTCACCAATGTGCCCGAGCGCGCGGTCATTTCCGCGATCGACCTCGACTGCATTTACGCGATTCCCGACTGGCTGCACGAGCAGGGTCTCGACGACATCGTCGTCAAGCAGCTTGGTCTTGCCTGTCATCCGCCGGACATGAGCGACTGGCAGCGCGTAGTAGCTACCGCGCGCGCGCCGCGCGACAAAGTGCGCGTCGCCATTTGCGGCAAGTATGTCGAGCACAAGGACGCGTACAAATCGCTCGGCGAAGCGCTTCGGCACGGTGGCTGGGCGCATTCGCTCGAGGTCGAACTCACATGGCTCGAGTCGGAGCAGATCGAAGCTGAGGGTGCCGAGGTCGCGTTGCGCGGCGTCGATGCGATTCTCGTGCCTGGAGGTTTCGGCGAACGTGGTTTTGAAGGCAAGGTCGCCGCGGCGCGTCACGCGCGTGAGCACGGCGTGCCTTACTTCGGCATCTGCTACGGCATGCACGCGGCAGTGGTGGATTTTGCGCGGCATGTGGCCGGGTTGCCCGGTGCCAACAGCACCGAAAATGCCAAGGCGACCATCGATCCCGTGATTGCATTGATCACGGAGTGGACCACCGAGGACGGCGCCACCGAGCGCCGTTCGGATGGTTCCGACATGGGCGGCACAATGCGGCTAGGTGCGCAGAAATGCCGGCTCGCGAGCGGCTCGCTCGCACGTTCGTTGTATCGCAAAGATGTGATCAGCGAGCGCCATCGGCATCGTTACGAATTCAACAACCGTTATCGCGAACGTTTTGAAGAGCTCGGCATGCGCATGGCCGGCGTGTCGATGGACGAGAACCTGGTCGAAATGATCGAGCTGCCGGATCACCCGTGGTTTCTGGCGTGCCAGTTCCATCCCGAATTCACCTCGACGCCGCGCGATGGACATCCCCTGTTCGCGGGCTTCGTTGCTGCTGCGCGCGACTATCGGGCGCTCCGATCCGCGCCACGACTCGCCAGCGACAGTGGCGCAGTGGCATGAAACTTTGTGGTTTCGAGGTGGGGCTGGATAGACCGTTTTTCCTGGTCGCGGGGCCTTGCGTCATCGAGTCGATGCAATTGCAGCTCGATACTGCGGGCGCGCTCAAGGAAATCACGGACTCGCTCGGCATTCCCTTCATCTTCAAGTCGAGCTTCGACAAAGCCAACCGCACGTCGGGCACCAGCTTCCGCGGACCGGGTCTGGAAGCAGGCTTGAAGGTGCTTAGCGAAGTGAAGCGGCAGCTGGATGTGCCCGTGTTGACCGACGTGCACGAATACACGCCGCTGGATGAAGTCACGAGCGTGGTGGACGTGCTGCAGACCCCGGCCTTCCTGTGTCGTCAGACCGACTTCATCCAGAAAGTGGCGAGCGCCGGCAAGCCAGTGAACATCAAGAAAGGCCAGTTCCTCTCGCCGTGGGAAATGAAGCACGCCACCGCCAAGGCGCAAGCCACCGGCAACACCCAGATCATGGCCTGCGAACGCGGCGCCAGTTTCGGCTACAACAATCTCGTCTCCGACATGCGCAGCCTCGCGGTGATGCGCGACACCGGTTGCCCGGTGGTGTTTGACGCGACGCATTCGGTGCAGCTACCGGGCGGTGCGGATGGCAAGTCCGGCGGCCAGCGCGAATTCGTGCCGGTACTGGCGCGCGCCGCGATGGCGGTTGGCATCGCTGGCATCTTCATGGAAACGCACCCGAATCCCGAAGTGGCCTTGAGCGACGGTCCGAATGCCTGGCCGCTGCCGAAGATGCGCGCCTTGCTCGAAACCTTGATCGATCTCGACCGCGTTACCAAGAAGAACGGTTTTCTGGAGGCTCCATGAAGCTCAAAGTCATCGTCCACGTAGCCGCAGAGGGCGGTTTCTGGGCTGAAGTCCCGGCATTGCCCGGCTGCGTGACGCAAGGCGAGACTTTCGACGAACTGCTTACGAATCTTTACGAAGCCGTCGACGGACAATACCAATTCACGGCAATGACGCAGTGAAAATCGGCTTGCTTCGCCATCTTATGAAGCTCGCCGGCATCGAAGAACACGACCTCTAAGAACCTGAGCCAATGACCACCATCAATAGAATTCACGCTCGCGAAA
>JBKJND010000457.1:0-2823 GCA_046596095.1 Ahniellaceae bacterium
CTCGTGGGGAGGCGGCGACATGAGTCTTCAGGTCGCGCAGCGACCTGACACTGACCTTCGAATAACGACTTGTCGCACGATGCCTCGCTCCCACACGAGCAAGCGCATCGCGGGATAAGGCAAGCCGTGACCTGTGACCCATGCCTGGCGCGGGGTCCGGCGCTAGGCTGTGCGGCCCCGCTCGCGGAAGATTGCCCATGTTGCGTTTTGCGTTCGCCTGCGCGCTCGTCGTTGTCGCTGCCGCGACCTCCGCACAGGACTCGAAGATGCAAAGCAAAGACACCGCCGCGGCGGATGCGCCAGCCGAAGCGACGGCTGCGACCGAAGACGCGAGCACCGATCCCTACCTCTGGCTTGAGGACGTCGAGGGCGCCAAGTCGCTGGAATGGGCGAAGGCGCGCAACGCCGAGGCGAAGGCCAAGCTCGCGGATGACAACGCGTTCCGCAAACTCGAAGGCGACTTGCTCGCGATACTCGATTCCGACGCAAAGATTCCGCTGGTCGACAAAATCGGTCCGCATTACTACAACTTCTGGAAAGACAAGACGCACCAGCGCGGCATCTGGCGGCGCACCACGCCTGCGGAATACGCGAAGGCGAAGCCGGCGTGGGAAACGCTGATCGACCTCGATGCCCTCAACAAGGCCGAAGGCGAGAACTGGGTGTGGCATAGCGCGGATTGCCTCAAGCCCGGGGACAAAGTTGCGGCGTACGATCGCTGCCTGATTGCGCTGTCGCGCGGTGGCGCGGACGCGGATGTGACGCGCGAGTTCGATCTCGGCAGCAAGTCGTGGGTCAAGGACGGTTTCTTCCGCAAGGAAGCGAAAGGCGCGCTGGGCTGGATCGATCGCGATCGCGTGTACGTGTTTACGGATTTCGGCGCGGGCACGATGACGGAGTCGGGCTATCCGCGCATCGTCAAGGAATGGCGTCGTGGCACGCCGATCGAAGACGCCAGGATCGTCTACGAGGGCACCGACGCCGACATGTACATCGCCGCCGTGCACGACGACACGCGTGGCTTCGAGCGCGAGTTCGTCTCGCGCACCATCGCGTTCTACAACGACGAGCTGTATCTGCGCGGCGCCGACGGCAAGCTGGTCAAAATCGACGCGCCCAACAGCGCCAACAAGTCGGTGCATCGCGAGTGGCTGACGCTGCAACTGCGCGAACCGTACAACGTAGGCGAACGCGTCTACCCGGCCGGTGCATTGCTCGTCATCGACTTCGACGAATTCATGACGGGAACGCGCGGGTTTTCGGTGTTGTTCGAGCCCACCGCGACGACTTCATTGGAGGAGTTCGTGTGGACGCGCTCCCATGTCGTGATGAACGTGCTTGACGACGTCAAGAACCGCCTAGTCGTCGCTTCGCACGGCGCCGACGGCTGGAAGTCCGCGCCGTTCGCCAACGCGCCGTTGGCAGGTTCGCTCAACATCATGGAGTACGACGACGAGGAAGAGGACAGCGAAGCGGTGTTCGTGTTCGCAACCGATTACCTGACACCGTCGACGTATCTGCGCGCGGAAATCGGCGAAAAGCCGGTGACGCTCAAGACCATGCCGACGTTTTTCGACGCGTCGAAGCACGTGGCCGAGCAGCACTTTGCGAAGTCGAAGGACGGCACGCGCATCCCGTATTTCCTCGTGCGCCCGAAGGCCATCGAGTACGACGGCAGCAATCCCACGCTGCTGTACGGCTACGGCGGCTTCGAGATTCCAATGGCGCCGAACTACTCCGGTACCGTGGGCAAGGGCTGGCTCGAAAAGGGCGGTGTGTACGCGGTCGCCAACATCCGCGGTGGCGGCGAGTACGGTCCGCGCTGGCATCAGGCCGCGCTCAAGGCGAATCGCGGACGCGCGTATGAAGACTTTGCAGCAGTCGCGCAGGATCTGGTCGCGCGCAAAATCACCTCGCCCGAACATCTCGGCATCCAGGGTGGCAGCAACGGCGGCCTGCTCACCGGCAACATGCTGACGCAGTATCCGGAGCTGTTCGGCGCCGTGGTCATCCAGGTGCCGCTGCTCGACATGCAGCGTTATCACAAGCTGCTCGCGGGCGCGTCGTGGATGGCCGAATACGGTGACCCGGACAAGCCTGAGGAATGGGCTTTCATCAAGACATTTTCGCCGTACCATCTGCTGCGCAAGGAAGCCGACCTTCCACCGACCCTGATCACCACGTCGACCCGCGACGATCGCGTGCATCCAGGGCACGCGCGCAAGTTCACCGCGCGCATGCGCGAGCAAGGCCACGACGTGACGTACTACGAGAACATCGAAGGCGGCCACGGCGGCGCTGCCGACAACAAGCAGCAAGCCTTCATGTCCGCGCTCGCCTTCACTTTCCTGTGGGACACGCTTTCGAATTAGCGATCAACTTTCTGGCGCGAGGCGATGATGAAATTTTGGCTGCCGTAGAGCGGGGCTATGGCCCGCTGCGTTCCACGAGGCCGGTTTTTCGGAACGGTGCCAAGTGCTGCGCGACGATTCCGCCAGGCACGCTGGCCGGGACGTGCAGGCCATATTCGCCGGGCCACACGTCGCCCTTCGGCAGCCGGTAGGTGCCCATCAATCGGTCCACCAGCGGGAGATGGATCGCGTAGTTGGCGTCGGTGTGGCTCACGTCACGCGCGTGGTGCCAGTGGTGGTAGCGCGGTGTCACCAGCAGTTGCTCGAGCCGGCCGAAACGCAGGCCGATGTTGGCGTGGACCAGCACCGCCTGGAGTCCGACCAGCACCACGTAGGCATTGATCACGCCCTGCGAAAAGCCCAGCACCACCAGCGGCAGCAGCACCAGTGTGCGTGTGATCAGGATTTCGAC
>JBKJND010000030.1:0-5919 GCA_046596095.1 Ahniellaceae bacterium
GAATGCCAGAGCCAAAATGCAACGCAAGTTCACGGACAACCTCCGACTATCGACAGGAAACGCAGGACGGCCGCTCTGAGCGGCCTGGTGCGATCAGGCGATAGGAGGTCGGAACGGTCCTTCGATCAGTTGCAGCGGCGCGCGCGGAGGCGCAAGCAGCGGCGCTGCCAGAAGCTCGAATGCGACTTCAGGCAAGGCCATGACGAACGTATTGACCGAGAACGCACCGCCACCGTTGCCCTGATGCATCAACCCGTGCACGCCACTCGTGTGGTCCGGCACGGGGTCATCGCCGGGCAAGCCGTCGTGGTCACCTTCGTCGTGACTTTCGTCGTGAGCGTGAGGGTGTGCGTCGACCTGGGCGGCTGCCGCATGCGCTGACGCGTGAGATTCCCCGACGAACTGCAACATCGGCCGAATCGCAATTCCCAACACCAGCAGCGTCAGCATGCTGACGCGCAGAACCTCGAACAGCCGGCGAGTTGACCAAGTCATCGCCGTCAGGATACGCGAGTCCACCAGCGCCGCACAATTGAGCTCGGCAAAACACACATTGGCGATGTTGAGCGACGATGCACAAACCGGCGAGCAGTTCGTGACAGACATGCACCTCGTCACGGAAGTTCCGGTTGAGGCTCTCGATTGATTGCCTGTGATTCATGCGAGTGGATGCCGCATGAACGCCCAAAGGATTTCCGTGCAGATTCAGTGATCGTTGGCTGACGCAGCGCGACGCTGTCGTCGGTCCCACTTCAACCTAGGAATAGAAATGAAAGCGTGTCGCTCCGCCGTACTGGCACTCACCGCCTTGGCCGCCCTGGCGCTGTCGCCTTTGGTCCATGCCGAGCACGACCGCTCAGGCGCGTACCAGCAGTATCCATCTCGGCAGTATCAGGAGTACCCGTCGCAACAGTATCCGTCCGAGCGTTATCCGTCCGACCGCTACGCCAACCAACGCAACGGCGGTTATCAGGACGACAGACACATTCATGACCAGGTGCATGACGCCATAGAAGACGCGCTCGGCCACGAGGCACGGCGAATTCGGGTCACGGTTCGGGGCGGACACGTGTACCTCAGTGGCTCGGTCAGGGATTCGCGGACCCGCTCCATCGCTCACGACATCGCCCACGATATCCCGGGCGTTCACGGAGTATTTGCGCCGCGCCTCTACGTTCGCAACTGGCGCTGAGGCATTCTTGGGTTCGCTGCGGCGCAGGGCGCGCCGCAGCGGATGGCAGTCCCCCGCGTGGCGCGCGCGCCATGCACCTCAGCGGTGCATACTTTCGATGCACCGCTGTCCGGTCGATCAGGGGTTTGCTGGCGGCTTGGGCGCGCGCGAGGAGCCGTGCATCGAGACGATTTTCCAGGCCTCGCCGATCTTGCGCAGCACGCTGGTGCCGACGGCCTGTCGCTCGATGACCTTGCCGTCTTCCTTGAGCGTGATCGTGTAGCGATAGGTCTCGGTGGCCCACGCCATGTCGCCGTGTACCCAGGCGGTCACCTTGTAGTCCGAGAACTTGAAGCTGCGGAAGTGACCGAGCTCCGGACCGATGTGGTGCGCAAGATAGTCGGCGTAGGTGCCCTCCACCTTGCCGTTTTCGATGACTTCGTTGTTCTCGGCAAAGAGCTGCTCGACGCCGGTGAGGTCGAGGCGCTCAAGCGCGGATTTGTAGTCCCCGAGTACCTTTTTGACAGCGGTCGCGGCGTCGGCGTCGGGACTGGGTTCTGCTCCGGTTGCGAGCGAGAGCGCGAGCATCGAGGAGAAAAACGTGATGAGTGCATGACGACGACGCATGGTCGGAATCTCCAGTGTGTGCGAAGCGCAAAGTACGCTGTAAAAATTGTCGCACGGATCGCGCCAATCGACTGCAACCGGCGCTTGGACGACATCCAGCGTCCAACGCTTCGCCTCAACGATTCGAGAATTCCTCGTCGACCGCTACCGCCATCAGCGTCACGGGCGCAAACGGCCGACGAAACGGCCAGCGCAGTTGCGCAAGATAGCCCGTGGGAAAGTCCTGCTCGCGGAGTCCGACTTCGCCCGCGACGACGCCGTTGGGGCGATCGTGGAAGGTGCCGAACAGCTTGTCCCACAACATCCAGAACTCGCCGAAGTTCACCTGCGCGTCCTCGTACTCGCGCTTGTGGTGCCAGCGGTGGATTCCCGCGACGCCAAGCACGTGTCGCAATGGTCCGAGCCTGTAGTCGAGGTTGGCGTGCTGAAACGCCAGATGCACGCTGAGCAGCGTGAACCACGCGCTCACCACGAGCGCCGGCGCGCCCAACGCGATCACCGCCCCAATGCCGGGGCCGGCCAGACACAGCGCGCTCAAAGGGTGGCGGCGCTCGCCATTCATCCAGTACAGACGCTCCGCGCTGTGATGCGCGGCGTGCAGTCGCCAAAGCCAGCCAACGACGTGACTGAGGCGGTGCATCGCGTACAGACCGAGGTCGATGATCGCGCCTGCGGCCAGCACCTGCGCCCACACCGGCCACGACGAGGGCCACACGTCGAACGAGGGCAGCACTTCGCGCGCGGCATGCAACGCATAGGCAGCGCCCGACAACAGGACCAGATTGACGAGGACATGGATGGAATCGGTCAGGGTGTCGTCGTGGTCTTCAAGCCACCCGCGTTGATACGGCTGCAGTCGTTCGAGCACGGCGACGGTCGTGATGCCGAGCGCCGCGATCGCGGCAAACGCCGGCCACGGGGATACCTCGGCGCTCGCGAGAATCAACACGGCGGCGGCGCAGCCACCGAAGACCAGCGGATAGGCGCCGTAGCGGATGAGTCTGGAAGCGCGCATGACATGTCCGCATCGGGAGGAGGTCTCAAGTCTCGGCGCTGCGGCAACGAGCGGCTTGAACGTACTCGCTGAATTCAGGATGCCCCTGGAGTTGCCTCGTGACGCAGGCTGTCCACGATGTCCGAGGGCGCCACGCCGAAATGTCGGCGCATGGTGCGCGTCAGGTGCGGGGCGTCGGCGAACCCGGCGGCGTGCGCGGCCTCGGTGAGGCTCGATCCGCGCGCCGACAGCTCCATCGCGCGGCGGAGCCTGAGCCAGCGGCGATATGGACGCAGAGGCAGTCCGGTCTCGGCCTTGAAGCAGTGCGCGAATCGGCTGGGAGACAGTGAAACTTCGGCAGCGAGTCGGTCCTGTTCGAGATCCTGCAGATCGCGCTGCGCAAGACCGGCGATCAACGCGCGCAGGCGCGTGGTCGAGGGATTGCCGGACCGAGCATCTGCATTGCCGCTAGGCACCCCAAGACACGAGAGCAACCGTTGCACCCCGCCGATGGCGGCTTCCGTCGCGCAGACCGGCCAGGCGTCATTGAGCGAGGCGCATTCCGACGCGTCGAAAGTCCGATGATCGCTGAGGCAGTGCAATGACAGTCCACGCCCTGCATCGGATTCGCGATCGACGTACAGCAGGCGCACCGGACCCGGCAGCAGCACGTGCGGCACGTCTGCGGCAATCAGCAGTCCGCGCGCGCGAACCGCGCGGTGGTCCGCGACGCGCGCCTCGACATCGCCTTCAACGGCCAGCGCCAGCTGCCACGCGTGATGCGCATGCGGGCGATTGTCGCCAGCGAGACCGTCGAACACGACCCATCCGGTGCCCATCGTGATGCCTCCGCGCCACGACGCGCCGCTCCTGATGAGGAGGCTCACCGCCGCTTTCTCCACCTCAACGGATGAATCGTTTCGATCATTCCGTCACGATGATTGTGCCCGCCATGCCCTTGTCCCGATGCGACTTCAGAAACGGGGGTTTCTTGCTGCAATAGAACGTGTATTCGCCGGGAGCAGTGAAAGTGACCCAGATGGAAATGGGTTCGGTGCCGAGCTTCTCGTACACCTTGACTCCGGCCTTGGGGGCGTCGATGACAAAGTCGTGGGGGGTGATTCCCGGTTTCTTGCTGACGTTGAATACGACCGGGATATTGGCCTTGACGGTCACTCGATCGGGCTTGAAGAAATAGCTTCCGGCATGCAGATTCACCGTTTGCGGGCTTCTTCCGGTGACGGACCCGGCAGTGCTCGTGGCGGGCGGCGAATCGGCAGCGAATACGATCGCGGTGGCAAGCATAAGGGAAACCGCAAGTAGCCAATTCAGGGGTCGCATGGGGACGCTCCGGTGGTTGGAAAAGCGCAGGCGACAGTATGCGCGGTGCGGCTCACTTGCAATGCGGGTTCAATCGTTCCGTTCCGCGAGCATGGACTTCATCTGCGTGATTTCGCTTGCCTGCGAAGAGACGATTCCTTCGCACAGCTGCAGGATCCTCGGGTCGGTAATTTCAGACTCGTTGCACATCAGGATCGCGCCTGCGTGATGAGGAATCATCGATCTCAGGAACTGCCTATCCGAGATGGCGGCCTGTTGCCGGATCAGGGTCCAGAACAGCAGCAAGGCAACGATGCCGACGACGGCAAGCACGCCGTTGAGCTTCTTGTTCGGATACATCCCTCCCATCAGGACCAGCTCCAGAACCACCATCGGCGCGGTCATGAGACCCGCCATGTAGAACTGGTTGAAGCTCGAATACACGTTGCCCGGTCGGTCCACCATTGCATACATGAGGAAGTACATCGCAACGAAGGACAGGACGGTCATCACCAGCAAACGCGCATAGTGGCCTTGCTTCATTGAGGTCTGATGTTGCGCGGCTTGATGTTGCATCTTCTTCTGCATGCTCATGCCCTCCGGGGCCAGATGACGCTGGGACTACTTGCGGTGGTTGTCCGGCGATTACGGACTCGCACCTGCCGCTGGTTCGACGTGAAGGATCGGCAGCGGTAGTTTCGCGGCCGGTGACTTGCCAAGGCGCAATGCGTTGGTCACCACCGACACCGAACTCAAACTCATCGCGAGCGCGGCGATCATCGGGCTCAGCAGCAAACCGAATATCGGGTACAGAAGGCCTGCGGCGATCGGCACTCCGATGGCGTTGTAGAGGAACGCGAACCCAAGGTTCTGTTTCATGTTGCGGACGGTGGCGTCCGAGATCGTGCGGGCATCGAGGATCCTGCCGAGATCGCCCTTGACGAGTGTGATCTGCGCGCTCGAAATCGCGACGTCCGTACCGGTGCCCATGGCGATGCCGATGTCCGCGGCGGCGAGCGCCGGCGCATCGTTGATGCCGTCACCCGCCATCGCCACGCGCCGGCCTGCGGACTTCAGGCGCTGCACCAGCGCAACCTTGTCCCTGGGCTGGACCTCGCCGTGCACTTCCTCAATCCCCAACGTTTTGGCAACCGCTTGCGCGGTTGCCTGCGCGTCGCCTGAAGCCATGACGATGCGCAGGCCCGCCGCACGCAACGCATTGAGCGCCGGCAGCGTGCTCGCCTTGATCGGATCGGCGACGGCGACGGCGCCGGCGAGTCGTCCATCAACCGCCAGGAACATGACGCTCGCGCCTTCCGCGCGCAGCCGCTCTGCGCTGCCCGCCATGGCGGAAACATCGGCGCCGACTTCGGCCATGAGCGCCTTGTTTCCCAGCGCCAGCGTTTGTCCCTCCACTCGGCCGCGCACACCCTTGCCGGTGACGGAATCGAATTGCTCGGTTCGACCGAGCGTCAGATTGCGTCTCCGCGCTTCGGCCAGAATGGCCTCGGCGAGTGGATGCTCGCTGCCCTGCTCGAGGCTTGCGGCCAGCTGCATCACCTGGTCCGACGTGAATCCGTCCGCCACGATCGCGTCGCGAAACGCGGGCTTGCCTTCCGTGAGCGTGCCGGTCTTGTCGACGATCAACGTGTCGATCTTGCGCAACTGTTCGATCGCTTCTGCATCGCGAAACAGCACTCCGTGCTGGGCGGCGCGTCCAGTGGCGACCATGATCGACATCGGCGTCGCCAGGCCGAGCGCGCAGGGGCACGCGATGATGAGCACCGACACGGCGTTGAGTACCGCG
>JBKJND010000031.1:0-4638 GCA_046596095.1 Ahniellaceae bacterium
GGCAGCGCTTGAGCGAGTTCAACGGCACCGGGCATTTCCGCAACGTCCCAGGCCGAAGCGACGGGGTCGCCCTCGGCAATCGTTTTCGCTGTTTGATGTGGGGTGCGAGGCGGGGCAGGTGGGTCGAAGGTGCTGCGAGCGCTGGGGTGAATGCTGGCCTTCGCGGACTCGGCAACAGCCCAAAAGGAATCCCCGCATGTATCAACGGTAAATAGTGAGCTTACGAAACGGCTTGATTCTCTGTATCTTTGCCTGATCTGCGGCCACGCCTGATTAACCGGAGTTTCAAGATGAAACGAATTTCCATCTGCTTCGTGGCGATAATGGGTCTGGCGGTCGTCCTGATCAGCCCCTCCCTGTCATTCGCGCAAGTCTCGCTCGGCACTTCGCAGAACTTCGCAGCCCTCGCGGGCTCGACCGTCACCAATACGGGCACCTCGGCGATTACCGGAGATGTGGGCGTGTCTCCGGGCACTGCCGTGACGGGATTTCCGCCTGGCGTCATCACCGGGGGCACGATCCACACGAACAATGCGGTGGCTGCGCAGGCGCAGACCGATCTGACTGCGGCGTACACGGCTGTCGCAACCACCGCATGCGATGT
Source organism: Ahniellaceae bacterium (assembly GCA_046596095.1). Classification (GTDB taxonomy): domain Bacteria; phylum Pseudomonadota; class Gammaproteobacteria; order Xanthomonadales; family Ahniellaceae; genus JBBQNY01. The sequence goes on from JBKJND010000031.1 coordinate 605, forward strand.
CGATCTGACGGGACAAAACCTCGGTGGGCTGACTTTGACGCCCGGTGTCTACTGTTTTTCGAATTCGGCATTCCTGACCGGCATGTTGACGCTGGATTTTCAGGGCAACGCAAACGCCGTTTTCCTGTTCAAGATCGGCAGCACCCTGGTTACCGCCAGCGGCTCGTCGGTACTCTTGATCAACAGCGGCGGTTCGACCTGCCCCTCGAACCTGTTCTGGCAAGTGGGTAGCTCCGCGACGCTTGGGACCACCAGCAGATTTATCGGAAACATTCTTGCGCTTGAAAGCATCACCCTGACGACGGGCGCGCAACTGTCGGGCCGAGCGTTGGCGCGCACTGGTGCGGTGACGCTGGACACAAACTCGGTGGCGCGGTGCGGACCTGCGACCGGCTGCCCGCTCATCACGGTGAACCCGGCGACACTTCCGAACGGTGTTATTGGAACCGCATACAACCAGACGGTTTCGGCGAGCGGCGGACTCGCGCCCTACGCTTTCTCAGTCACCAGCGGCACGCTGCCAACGGGACTGGTCCTCAACCCAGCAACGGGCGCCATCACCGGTACGCCGACGAACGCCGGAACCTTCAACTTCACGATCACCGCGACCGACGTCAATGGTTGCCAGGGCAGTCGAGCCTACGTCATCGGGATCGCATCCTCGGTCGGGTGCCCCGTAATCGCACTCAGTCCGGCCGCGCTTCCGCCGGGCACCGTCGGATTTTTCTACAACCAGACGGTCTCGGCAACGGGCGGGGTCGCGCCTTATGTGTTCGCGTTGTCAGGCGGAGCGCTGCCCTCCGGTTTGTCGCTCAATCCAGCCACGGGTGCTATCACAGGGACGCTCATCACGTCGGGCATATTCAGATTCACGATTCGAGCGACGGACGCGAATGGCTGCCAGGGGAACCGCGTGTTCACGTTGGTGATTGGCCTCGTCGGCGGCACCTTTGTGCCCATTCCCACGCTGGATATCATCGGACTGGCGGTGCTCATGCTGCTGCTGGCCGGCGCCGGGCTGCTGGTCATGAACAAACGCGCAAGCTAGCGGCGTTTCTACTCAGCAAGTTCCGAACGTCGACTCGTTGAAAACCCCGCTACGGCGGGGTTTTTCATGGAACTTCCAGTGGGAACGCGCAGGCATGCTGGGTGCCACCAGCGCGGGTTCGGGGTGGTCACGCAGCCGCTATCTCGCGAACTGCCTGCACGGCGGTTACGACTTGCTCGGGCGTGTTTATGAGGCTGGGGGCAAGGCGCACGTACGTCACCGCATAGGGCGAAGTGCTGGCGATGATCTTTTTCGCGAGCAGGGCCTTGACCACATCCTCGGGCTTCTTGCCGTCGAGTTCGAAGCACGTGATCCCCGCTGACAACGCGGGGTCCAGCGGAGTCCGCAATCTCAAGCCGGAAATTTTCGCAAGTTCGCGCTTGCACTGGTCGTTCATAGCGCGAATGCGTTCCGCAACGCGGGCGCGACCCATCTCCATGTGCATGCGGAACGCAGCGCCCATCGCCCACTGATGCTCGTAAGCTTGAAAGCCGCCGGGCGACACGCGATCGGCTGTGTTGGGTGAGATGAGTGCCTCACCTTTGATCCACGCTTCGTACGCTGCATTACTTGAGAACGAAGGGATGGTCGGACGCAATAGCGCCCAGTTGGCTACATTGGCCCAGATGAGTCCGGTACCGCGCGGTGCGAACATCCATTTGTGCGTGCCCGCCGCAAAAAAGTCGCAGCCCATCTGCGCAATCGCCTCGTCGACGGCGCCGATGCCATGCACACCGTCCACCACCAGCAAGATTCGCCGGGCGTCGCCGCGCTCGCGATTGATTTCGGCCAGCGCATCGGCGATGGCTCGAACCGGCAACCGGATGCCGCTGCTCGAATGCACCCAGGTGATGCCCAGCACGCGCGTCTCGGCTTTCAGTCCTGCGCGAATGCTTGCGACAATGGCATCCGTCGTCGCGAGTGCCGAATCGTCGAATAGCGCGATCTTGCGCAGGGTCGCACCGTTGCGCTCGCAGGCGAGTCGCGCGGCTTCATGGTGCGAAAAGTGATCGTGCGTGGTGAGCAGGATTTCATCGCCGGATTTCAACGCGAGTCCGTTGTAGATGAGGGCGAGGCCCGTCGTCGTGTTGCCCGTCAAGGCAATTTCGTCCGCTCGCCCACCGAGATAGGCGGCGATGTCCTGCCGCACTTTGAGCGGCAGGTTGTCCGCGTCCGAACCGAACAAGCCGTGCTCGACCGCCAGAAACGGATTGCGGTCGATCGCGTCGCGATAATTGTCGATCGCGCGCCGCACGGGTTCGGGATGCGAGGCAATAAAGAAGCTGGCGAAATGCAGATACTCCGGCGTCAGGCGAAACTGTGCGCGCACGCTGTTCCAGCTATCGAGCCTGGCCGTCTCCGGTGTGGCAATTGCCTCGGCTTGCACCGCCGCAAGGAGGCTGGTGGGCAGCAAGGTTACGGAAGCGGCGAGGCTGTTGGCAGTCAGAAATTCGCGACGGGAAACCGGCATGGCGCTCTCCAGCAAGGCACAGTGGGCGCGCGGAGCTTATACCCGGAGATTGTTGCCATGCGAGGGGTCGAGGGCGGCGCCGGCGCCGGGGTGCACCAGCGGGAACCACATATCGAAGCGCACGCCTTTGCGCGGCGCGGTCGCCAGCGCAATTCGTCCGGCCATTGCCTGCGTCACCAGATTGTAGGCGATATGCATGCCGAGTCCGGTGCCACCGAGCTCACGGCGGGTTGTGAAGAACGGCTCGAACACCCGACTGGCGACGTGCGCGTCCATGCCGGCTCCGTTGTCCTCGTAGCGGAGGTGCAGCTGGTTCGCAGCTACGTTTGCACGCAGGTGGATGTCGCCGACAACGCCTTCGGGAAACGCGTGCGCGACTGAATTCATTACAAGATTCGAGACGACCTGATATAGCGCATCGGGTCGGCTGACCATTCGAACCACCGGATCGCATTCGATGCGCACGCGATGCCCGGCATTCTTCAGCGTCGGCAGCAGCGATTGCAGAATGCCGTCGAGATATTCGCGTACGGCGATCGTTCTGATGCTTGCGGTCGACTGGTCCACCGCCACCTGCTTGAAGTTCCTCACCAGATTCGCGGCACGCACTATATTGCTTTGCGCCATGGCGCCAGCACTTTCCACCGGTGCCAGCAAGGCGTCGATTTCCTCAGGACGCATCTGCGGTGACAGCGCCCGCGCGACGACCGCCAGCTGGTCGCGCAGAAACGAAATCGCGGTCAAGCCGTTGCCGAGTGGCGTGTTGACCTCATGCGCGACGCCTGCGACCAGCCGGCCCAGCGACGCCATTTTTTCCGACTCGACCAGATCGTTCTGCGTGCGTTGCAGCGCGTCGATTGCCGCCGTCAACTGCAGGTTGGTCGCTTCAAGTCCCAGTCGTTCTTCCTGCAATTCGCGGGTGCGCGCCTGTACGCGCGCGTCGAGATCCCGCGTCAGCTCCAGCAGCGCAGTTTCGGTTGCCTTGATCTTCGAAATATCTTTCTGCGTGCCTGAAATCCGCAGCGGCTTTCCGCTGGCGTCGCGCGCGACGATCATGCCGCGCGCAAGTTTCCACTTGTAACCACCGGCGCGGGATCGCAGTCGATATGCCGCCTCGAAGTATTCGGTCCGGCCTTCGAGATGACCTTCGATCGACGCGACGTACGCGGGCAGATCCTCAGCATGCACGTAGTCCACGAGCGACTGGGCGTTCGGCATCAGATAAACAACTTCAGCTGCCTGCTGCGGATCGGTCGGAATCGGCGTCAGCGTGCCGGACTCGAGATCCCAGTCGAACAATTGATCGCCGCTGCCCCAGATGGCGTTGCGATAGCGTTCCTCTGCCTCGGCCAGGCGCCCTTGTTGCGCGCGCGTGTCGGTGATGTCGCGCATCGTGCCGGTCGAAGCCGGTTCGCCGCGGAAACTGACGGCGCCAGCACGAACTTCGAACAGGCGCGGCGTGCCGTCTTTCTTGCGCAGACGAATTTCGAACGCCTGCAGGTCCATCGAGCCACT
>JBKJND010000222.1:0-4495 GCA_046596095.1 Ahniellaceae bacterium
AACGCAGTGGCTGAGCCCATGCCGCGCAATTCCGTGCGCAACTGATCCAGCGCGACGCGCGAATGTTCGAGTAACGCGAGCACTTGCGAGTCCATGGGCATGCTGCGCTCAAGCACGCGATTGAGCAGGGTCTCGACGCGCCAGCTGAATTCGCCAAGCGCCACTGCGCCGACCAGTCGACCGCTGCCCTTGAGCGTGTGGAACGACCGGCGCACGTTGCGCAGACTCTCGACGTCGTCGGGGTTGTTGCGGATCAACGGCAACATGCGCCCGATGTTGGTGATTTCCTCGGCAACTTCCTCGATGAATACCTCACGGATGTCGTCATCGATGTCTTCACCGGCACTGGGGTCGAAACCACCCGGCAGTGCACCTTCGGGAAGTTCGCTGGGATCGATTTCCTCTTCGACTTCTTCCTCGACTTCGACCCACTCAAAGCCCGCGTCGTTCGGGTCAGCAACGGCAACGGACGCAGGAATCGTCGGCGCAGCGCGATCGTACGCGTTGCTGACATCGAGGTCGGCGTTGAGCGTACGCATGGACTCGTCGAAGCCGACAGTTGGAAGATCCGCGATTTCGATAAGGTCGTCTGCGGCCGCGGCGCGACCTCCCGCGCTGGCCCCGGAGGCCGCGTTCAACGCCTCCGATTGCCCGAGCACTTCGGTGATGAACACCGGCGAGTCTCCGATATCCGGCCATTCGGAACCATCGTCGCGCAACGTAAAATCTACTTCTGCGCTCGGCGTCGACAGCGCTTGCCGATCGCGCTCCACCGCTGCTTCGCGGGGAGACTCCACGGCGATGAGGTCAACCGACGCCATGGCGATGCGATCGTCAGCGCGCGCGTCGTTCCAGTCCGCGGTCGGTGCAGGCTCCGGAAAGGTGTCGGCCAGATCCGATGCCGCTACGCTCCACTCGGCGGCTTCCGCGCCCGCAACCGCGAACGAATCCGTTGCGTCGGCCTCCTGCTCTATTTCGACGTGGGCTGGTTCCTCGAACTCGCTGAAACCCTCGAGCGCGCCACCCGCATCGGAGGCGACCAGCGTTGTCGCGTCGTCGGCGCCGGTGGGTACTTGCGAAGCGTCCTCGCTCGCGCCGGCGCGCGGATCCGTCGGCGCGGCCGCACCAGTCGCCCATTCCTGAGCTGCCACGTCGCGCTCATGCAGCTCCTCCTCCGACGGCGGTGGCCAATAGCCGAGGGCGGCGAGACTCTCGCGCGTCACGTCGAGGATTTGTTCCCGACCGGAACGCGACTCGCCGGTGGCTTCGAGGTAGTACTCGATACTGGTGAACGCATCGGCGAGGTGTTCGATCTGGGCACTGGTCGGAACCCGTCGTTCGCCAACCAGCTCGACGTCGACGAAACGGCTGAGTGCGCGCACAAGATTGGCCGTTTCCTGCTGATCGAGCATTCGCATCGCGCCGACAATTTCTTCGAGCGCAGCGGGCAGCGCCTGCAAACGTTCGCCTTCCCAACCCGATTCGATCCAGGCCACGACGTCCGACTTGGCGCGCTGCACGTTGGCGATCGACTCGCGCAGCAGCGCGTCGAGAATGCGCTTTACCTCGGCCTTGGGCAGTGCGGTCGGATCAGTCACCGAGACCGGTGCATCACTGTCGACTTCGGCACCGCTCACGCCCAGCGTGCGGATATTTTCGTCCAGCGAAACTTCGACATACAGCAGCGCGCCTGCCACATCGAGCAACGCCGCTTCGCTGGCGACGCGCGCGCCGGAAGAGAGGTCATCCAGCATGCGTCTTTGTTCCTGCACGACGCGTCGCGGCACACCGAGTCCCAGCATGCCGAGCGTATCCGCCACGCGATCGAGTAAGGCGGCCTGACCGCTCAGCTCCGTGGGCACGGCGTCACCGCGGCGCAGATAAAGATCGAGCGCATCCTTGACCCGCAGCAGGTCTTCCTTGATTGCGATCGACACCGTGTCTAGCAGCGCGCGATTCCTGCCGCCGATGCTGCCCTTGGCGTGCTCGAGCTCGGCCTGCGTCGGCAGCAGCTCGCTCAGTCGATACGTCGCGCGAATCGCATCGACGCGTTCACCGCTGGCTGCACCGTGCGCCAGATAGTAAAGAAGGTTCTGCGCCAGTTCGCGCGGCGGTTCGTTCAGTAGTGCCTGCTCACCGCCGTCGGCCATGCGCTTGATCTCGCGGTCGACCTTGCCGAACAGGAGCTTGACCGCGGTACCGATATCGACGGCGCGCTGCCTGGCTGCGTCGAGCAAGCCGGCGGCGATCCACCAGAGTCGACGCGTTTCCGGATCGAACGTGAGCGCGCGCAACTCGTCGAGCGTCTCGGTGAGCCCGCTCATCGCGGGTTCGGACTCCTCGTTCTTGATCCAGGCCAGCAATCCGGATTGATAGCGCGTGCGCAGTCGCGCCGCCTGCGACCGGACGTCGGCATCCGCCAACTGCTGCGCAGGACCCGCGGCGCTCGCGGGCAAAGTCGCCGACAGGTCGGGTGCAAACAGGACGCTTTCGCTCAGCAGTTTCTCGCCGCGACACGCACGCAGATCGTTGAGCAACGGCAACAGGACGATGGGAATGTCCTTGTGCCCGCCCTGCAGGCGTTCGAGATAATCGGGCATCTGCACCATGCCGCGCATGAGCACGCCGTACGAGTCGTCGCGGCGGCGGATCTCGTCGTCGAGCAGGCTCTGTACCAGCCGCTCCATCTCCTCGACCACCATCGCCGCGCCGTACAGCTCGACCATGCGCAGGGTGCCCTGAACCTGGTGCAGGAACGACGCACAAAAACGCATCTGGCTCTGATCGGACGGATGTTCGACGTACGCTTCCAGTGCCTGCCGCGCCTGGCGCAGGGTGTCGTCCAGCTCCTGCTTGACCCAGTTGAGGGTCGTGAAGTCGATATCGTCTTCCAATCGCATCATCACGCCCTTACGTTTGCTGCAACTGTGTCTTGACGCTTCTTTGCCCTGGATCAGCCTGGAAGCTTGAAGTCGGCAACCGACTTACGCAGGTTCGATGCCAGTTGCGCCAGATTGCCGATCGAATCCGCCGTCTGGCTCGCACCCGCGGAAGTCTGCGCGGTGATCTCCTGAATCACGTTCATCGTGGCTGAGATATTGGTTGCCGCCGAAGATTGCTGGCGCGACGCTTCCGAGATGTTCTGAATGAGGTCGGCAAGGTCGCCCGAGACTTTTTCGATCTCGCCGAGCGCCAGACCCGCATCCTCCGCGAGGCGTGCACCGGCGACCACTTCCGCGGTCGTCTGCTCCATCGACGACACCGCTTCGTTGGTATCGGACTGAATCGTCTGCACCAGCGTCTCGATGCGCTTGGTCGCGTTCGACGCGCGCTCCGCGAGACGCTGCACCTCGTCCGCCACCACCGCGAATCCGCGGCCCGCCTCACCCGCAGAAGCCGCCTGAATCGCCGCGTTCAGGGCCAGAATGTTGGTCTGCTCGGCGATGTCGTTGATGAGCTCGACGATCGATCCGATTTCCTGCGAAGACTCGCCGAGGCGCTTGATGCGCTTCGAGGTTTCCTGGATCTGGTCGCGAATGGAATCCATGCCCTGAATCGTCTGGCGCACGACTTCGGCGCCCTTCGACGCGATCTGCACCGAACGTTGCGCCACGTCGGCCGATTCCGCGGAGTTCTTCGACACTGCGTCGATCGACGTCGCCATCTCGTTGATCGCCGCCGACGCGGACGTGATCTGCTGCGCCTGATGCTCGGCGGCTTCCGCGAGTTGCATGGCGGTCGACTGCGTTTCCTGCGCGGACGACGCGACTTGCTCGGCGGTCGCGTTGATGGTGGTGACCAGCGAGCGCAGCGCCTCGACCGCGAAGTTCACCGAGTCCGCGATCGCGCCGGTGAAGTCCTCTGTCACGGTCGCCTTTACGGTCAGATCGCCTTCGGCGAGCGAACCCATTTCGTCGAGCAGGCGGTGAATGGCTTCCTGGTTGCGCTTGTTGGTATCGGCGGCTTCGACCACCGCGCGCCGTTGCCCGGTGTTGTACGAGAGCGCGGCGAGGATGGCTGCGAGCAGCGCGATCGCCGCAGCGAGATAACTGACTAGGTCGTTGGGAAGTAAACGCGAACCCGGCAGTGCCGCAAGCCTGGTTTCCACGTCGCGTGCATTCACCAGCAATTGTTGCGACGCTTCCGAAATGGTGTCGGAAGCGTCGGTCACATCGTTGAGCTGCGTCGATGCCGACTGGATTTTGTCGACGTTTTCGCCGATGGCGCTGTAGTCGGTATTGATGCGCTCGAGAATTTCGCGTGCCTGCGGGTCGGTCAGCGGGCGCGGAATGATCTCGTTGCCGGTCAGCAGACCGTTCAACACCTGTGCGTAGAAATTGGCGTCGCGGCCGAAACTGTCGGCGGCGCTGACCGCGCCAGGGCCGCCCTGCTGAATCTCGTTCACGCGGCGGAGCATGCGGTCGGCGAGCAGCAATTGGCGAGTTGCGAAGTACACCTGCGAGCCGGGCGCGTCGCGTTCCTGCAACACGCGCAC
>JBKJND010000085.1:0-3958 GCA_046596095.1 Ahniellaceae bacterium
GTGCTGTGGCTGACCTTCAACTACGGAAGTTTTCCGTGGATCGCGCTGACGCTGGCCGCGTCGTTCGCGGGCTACGGTTTCATCCGCAAACTCGCCGCCGTCGAGTCGCTGCCCGGCCTCGGCGTCGAGAGCGCCTATCTTGTGCTGCCGGTGCTAGCAGCGCTGGCGTGGAGCGAGGCGCAGGGTTTCGGCGGCTTTGTCGACGGCTACGGTACGTGGCTCAATAGCTTGCTGATCGTCGGCGGCGCGCTCACTGCGCTGCCGCTGATCGGCTTCGCTTACGCGGTGCGGCGCGTGCCGTTGTCGGTGGTCGGCTTCATGCAGTACATCGCCCCGACGTTGCAGTTGCTGATCGGCGTTTTCGTCTTTCATGAAACATTCGACCGCGACCGCGCGATTGGTTTTGCCTTCATCTGGATCGCGCTGGGCGTGTTCGCAGTCGACGGCCTCTGGCGCGCGCGCCGCGATGCGCGGCGATCGCCGACATCGTTTGCCGCCACGTCGTGACCTGCGCCTCGTCGCACGAAAAAGAGCGCGCGTTGGGGGCGGGGGTTCGGGCGACGGCAATGTAGCGCACGGCGTGAACAATCGTTACAGTCTGAGTCAAGCGCATTTGGCGTCCGGGGACCGGCTATGAACTTCGTAATGCGTGCGTTGGTCCTGCTCGTTGCAGCAGCGGGTTGCGGTGCGGTCCACGCAGTGGTCACTACTGTGGCGACTTATCGCCTCGGTGAAAGCGATACCGGCGCCGTGGTCGGCGGACCCGGCGCGAATCCCACGGTTGGCAATCCCGGCACCGCGTTGCCGCGATTTGGTGCGCCGGTTTACGCAGGGGACGTACCCGGCGTTATCTCAAGCACTTTGTCGATGCGCTTCAACGGCACCGATTCGCGTTATTCCGTAGCCGGAGTCGCATCGACCGCCACCGATAACTTCGGCATCGAAGCGTGGGTGCGCTCGGCGACGACGACCTTCGCGACCGCCAATGCCGCCATCGCTTACAACGGCAACACGGGCAACAGCGGCTGGGGACTGTTCCGTGGCGGCAATCGCTACGGTTTTCTGTACGGCGGGCTAGTGCTTGGGACCGGACCCACCATCACCCCCAACTGGACCCACCTCGCCGCCGTACGCAGCGCCGGAGTCACCACGTTCTATGTCAACGGCGTCGCCGCTTTCACCAATCCCACCGCGCCCGGAACGCCAGCCGGCAACTTCATGATCGGCGGAAATCCACTGCTGGCAACCGAACACTTCGATGGCCTGATCGACGAGGTGCGCGTTTTCACCTTCGCGCCAGGGCAGTTCGTGGTCGCGGACTTGAATCTGCTCGGCGCCGGTTTGCCGGTGCCTGCAACTTCGTGGCCCGCGATCGCCGCGTTGGCGCTGTTGCTGGCCGCACTCGCCGGCCTCGCGCTGTCGCGGCGCAGCGCTTAAGCAAACCCCGAACGCTGTGCGGCTGAGCGATGCAGCAAGTCGGTCTCGGGAGAAACAGGAAACAGTGTCACGACCTCGCGGCGGGATGGACAGCCCGAGCTCGCGGCTGGGCGTCGCGCGCGAAGCGGCCCGAGCGCAGGAAGTGGATCGTCTGCCGGATCACTTCCTCATTGTTCATGAGCAACGGGTGACTTGCCTCAACCACCAGAAAGTCCCGCATGCCCTTGAGCTTGGCGTTCTCCACGGAGACCTTGCCGTCATCGTCGCCGTCGATGAGCGTGGAAAGGATGAGGTTGATGGAGTTCCTTCCGGCAATGACGCCGATTTCGAGAGCACTCGGACCCAGCGTCACGGGCATTGATGTCTTGCCGGTGCCGAGCTGCTGGCCAGCCGGCCCATTGATCCACTGGAATGGAGCCATGCCACCGAGTTTGTCCACGACCTGGCTGCCGCCATTCGGCGGACCGAGCATGACGACGCGACCAAAGGTCACCCGATTCGTCGAGACCTCCAGATGCCGGACGATGATGCCGCCCATCGAGTGGGTGACAAAGTTGACGGGTCGCGGCTTCGCACCGACGCATTTGAGGATTGCCGGCAACACATTCTCGGCAGCCAGCTGCTCGATGGCGTAGTCTCGCGACGGATAACCCACGTTGCATACGTCAAAGCCCGCGGACTCAAGCGACGCTGCCATCTTCACCATGGAATCCGGCGATCGCGCAAGTCCGTGCAGCAACACCACGAGCTCGCCGCGACCGTCGTGCGCCCATCCGCAGACTGGCAACAGGCACGCCAGGAGCAGCGCTGCGCAGCGATGCATCGTGTTGCAAAACGTTGTCATGTTTGTCCCTTAGTCCGACGGTGATTAGCCTCCAGCGTCGCTGCTATGGCACCTGGCGCCGGGATTTTCCGTTTGTTGAAGTATCCGCGCCGATGGGGAAGTAGCAGATGCGTTTCAAAAACTCGGCATTCACGACGCTGGAAGCCGCCGTCACCCCGCTGCCACGCCGGCTGATTGGCATCATGGCATTGTTGCTGCTCACCGGGCTCGGCGTTCTGCGCTCGTCGGTTGGCACGCAGCTCGACAGCTTCACGGTCGACGAGCCGTGGCACATCGTCGCGGGCACGAGCTACGTGCGCACCGGCGATTTCCATCTCAATCCCGAGCATCCGCCGCTGGTGAAGTTGGCGGTTGGCAGCGCGATGCCGGACGAATTTCGACTGCGACCCACCACCGTGTTGAGCGAGAAGACGCAGGAGCGCACCTGGGTCGAAGAGACCATGTTCAAGGACAACGACGCGAAGCGAGCCCAGTCAACGGCGCGCGTTGCGATGTGGACGTTCCACGCGGCGTTGTTGCTCGCGCTCGGTTTACTCCTGTGGCGCGCCGCGGGGTGGGCATGGGCGGCCGGCACTCTGGCATTTCTCGCGCTCGAACCAACAGTGAGCGCGCATCTGCCGGTGGTGATGACCGACCTGCCGCTGGCATTGACCCTGTTGATTTCCGTGGTCGCCGCCGGCCTGCTCGCGGCGAGCTGGCAATGGCGATGGGTCGTGGGCTGCGGTATCGCCATTGGACTGGCCCTGAGCGCAAAACATTCGGCGCTCGCCGGTCTTTGCGGCTTGTTCGGCGTGTTGCTGGTCGCCTGCGCGCTGGGGTGGCGTGACGGTCGGTGGCGCGGTGTGCTCGGGCGGATCGGCAAGGTGTGCGCGGTCGGATTGCTGGCCGTGGTGGTGCTGTGGGGCCAATACGGTTTTCGCTTCCACGCCGCACCCGACGGCAGCGATGCGTTCAATCGCACGACGGAGGGCAAGATCGCCGAACTGAAACTCGACCATTGGCGGGTTGGTATCGCATTTGCGGATCGCTGGCACCTGTTGCCGCGCGCGTATCTGTGGGGGCTCGCCGATACCGTGCGGACCGGCGTCGAGGGACGCGGCATCAGCGAGCACTTCATCTGGGGCAAGACGTATCAGGGCAAGGCACCCTGGTTCGCGTGGCCAGCCATCGTCGCATCCAAACTGCCGATTGCACTGCTGATTCTCACCGCGCTCGGCGGCGCGTTGCTGTGGCGCTCGCGCCTGCCCGCGAGCGCGCGCTGGATGTTATGGGCGCTGCTCGGCGCGAGCGCCTTCCATCTGCTCGCATTGATCGGTTCGGGCGGCGTCTGGGGCGGTGTGCGGCATGCGCTGCCGCTGGTCGCGGCAACATCGATCCTCGGCGGCGCTGCGTTTGCGCAGGCGTGGCAGCGAAGATCGCGTATCGCGGGCGCAGCGGTCGCATTGTTGCTGGTCGCGGCGCTGGCGATGACGATTCGCGAACCGCGCCTGTGGGAGTACCACAACGAACTCGCCGGTGGCAGCGCGGATTCTTTTCGTTACTTCGGCAATGAAGGTCTCGATCTCGGCCAGCGCTTCGCAGAGATTCGCGCGTTCCACGATCGCGAGATCGGGCCGACAGGTCTTCCGATGTACGCGGACTACTGGATGCTCGAAGAGCAAGTCCGCGCGGCGAAAC
>JBKJND010000149.1:0-3718 GCA_046596095.1 Ahniellaceae bacterium
CTGCGGGCGTCTCGATGCCGACAATCAGCATGTGTTCGGCGAGCCAGCCTTCCGCGCGCGCCTGATGCGACGCGATGCGGAGCGCGTGGCACTTCTTGCCCAGCAGCGCGTTGCCACCGTAGCCCGACCCGTACGACTTGATCGACAGATCGTCCGGGAAATGCATGATGAAACGTCGCTCGGGATCGAGCTCCCCGTTCGAGTGCAATCCGCGGACAAATGCTCCGTCGCGCTCGATGCGCGCAAGTGCGGGTGCGCCCATGCGCGTCATGATGCGCATGTTGGCAACGACGTATGGCGAATCGGTGATCTCGACGCCGCAACGCGCCAAAGGCGAGTCGATCGGGCCCATGCAGTAAGGCACCACGTACAGCGTGCGACCACGCATGCAACCTGCGAACAGCGCGTCCATCTTGGCGTGCCCATCCGCTGGCGCCATCCAGTTGTTGTTGGGTCCCGCGTCCTCGCGTTCGGGCGTGCAGACGAACGTCAGATGTTCAACGCGCGCGACGTCGGAAGGATCCGACCGGTGCAGGAAGCAGTCCGGATGGGTTTCGGGATTGAGGGTAACCAGATCGCCGCTCGCGACCATCTGGGCCTTGAGTGCGCGGTCTTCCGTTTCAGTGCCGTCGCACCAGTGGATGCGGTCCGGCTGCGTGAGCTTCGCCGCTGCGGCGACCCACTCGTTGAGGGTGGCGAGTTGACTCGTCATTTCGCGGCGAGGCTCCGTGTTCGACGCCCATTCGCGGATGGGCGACGCGCTGGTTGGGGGATGCCCGGACGGTAACGACTGCCCGCCCGACGCGCAACTCAGGGTTGGATGCATGCTCTCACTGCGGGATCGGAGGAACGAGCGCATCGATGACGTGTTGGACGTACGCTTCGAAGTCGGCGTGAGCGGGGCGCGGCAGCAGGCGCTGCATGATGAGCTGGAGCATGCCAACGTAGGCGGCGTAGGCAAGCGTCGCGCGCTGCAACGCCACTGCTCGCTCAAGCCCCGCAGCTCGCAGCGCGGCCGCAAGGTAAGCCACTCGGCGCTGCGAAACCCTCTGCATGACCGGCTGCACGGCGGGATGGTCGATTGCGCGCAGCAGGGCCGAAAATATCACGTGATCGCGAATCTCGTGGCTGGTGTGCCGGAACAACGCGACCACGCGCTCACGCGGGTCGGCGATGCGGTCGACCTGCGCCACGACGCCCTCGGTGTCGGCGTGTTCCCAGCGCCTGAGGGCGGCTTCGAGCAAGGCGTCGCGGGAGGCAAAATGCCAGTAGAAACTGCCCTTGGTCACGCCAAGTCGCCGCGCCAGCAGTTCGACGGTGATCGAGGCCACGCCTTGTTCTTCAACCAGGTCGAGGGCGGCCTGCTCCCAATCGCTGGCGGACAAACGCACGCGTTCGGCGCCAGTGTTCCCACTCATGCGGTGAGCCCCCTTCGACAATCCAGCACCGTAGCCGATTGACAGACACACGCCAAGCTCTCCATACTCGTGCGTATGGTAAACATTGAAAAATCGCCCGCGCGGCGCCGCAACCCGGCCCCGCAGCGGTACGCTTGGTTGCGTCGAGACCCGGGGAATCGAACATGGTCGCAACGATGCTGATGATCTTCGCGCTGATCGTGGTGACAGCCATCGCCGCCTATCATCGCTGGCGGCTGATAGCGTGGTTCGGAGCCGCATTTGCAATGCTCGCCCTGGCATGGTTGCTGGGCGTGCCACGGCTTGGGGTCGAGATCGTCGGCGCTATCGTGCTACTCGCCGCGCTGCTCCTGCTCCTGCCGTTCGTGCGGCAGCCGCTCATCACCCGTCCGCTCCTGCGCTTCTACACCAAGCTGCTGCCGCCGCTGAGTGAGACCGAGCGAGTCGCGCTCGAGGCCGGCACCGTGGGTTTCGAGGGCGAGCTTTTCTCCGGCAAACCCGACTGGCGCAAATTGCTCGATCTTCCGAAGCCTTCCCTGACGGCGGAAGAACAGGCATTTCTCGACGGGCCTTGCGAAGAACTCTGCCGCATGACCAACGACTGGGAGATCACCCACGTGCTGGCGGATCTCCCTCCGGAAATCTGGGAGTTCTGCGGTCGGCACAAATTCTTCGGCATGATTATTCCGAAGGAACACGGCGGCCTCGGCTTTACCGCGCTCGCCAATCACAAAGTCATCCAGAAACTCGCTTCCGTTTCGTCGACATTGAGCTCCACGGTCGGGGTGCCCAATTCGCTTGGCCCCGGCGAGCTGCTGATGCACTACGGCACGCCGGAACAAAAGGATCATTACCTGCCGCGGCTTGCCGACGGGCGCGAAATTCCGTGCTTCGCGTTGACCGGCCCGTTTGCAGGATCGGATGCGACGTCGATTCCGGACTTCGGCATCGTATGCAAAGGGCAATGGCACGGCGCGAACGTAGTCGGCGTGCGCCTGACCTTCGACAAGCGTTACATCACGCTGGCGCCCGTCGCGACGCTGATTGGACTCGCGTTCCGCATGTACGATCCCGAAGGATTGCTCGGCGACACGCGCGACATCGGGATCACACTTGCGCTGTTGCCGCGCGACACTGCAGGCATTGAAGTTGGTCGCCGCCATTTCCCGCTCAACACACCGTTCCACAACGGTCCGGTGCGCGGCCGTGAAGTGTTCGTCCCGCTGTCGCAATTGATCGGTGGCGAAGCCTGCGCGGGGCAAGGTTGGAAGATGCTGGTCGAATGCCTGTCGATCGGGCGATCGATCACCTTGCCTTCCACCGCGAGCGGCGGCGTCAAGCTGGCCGCTGTCGTGACCGGCGCGTATGCGCGCATCCGCAAGCAGTTCGGATTGTCGATCGGTCGCTTCGAGGGTGTCGAAGAGGCGCTCGCGCGCATCGCCGGCAATGCCTACGCGGTGAGTGCCCTGGCCGAAGCCTCCGCAGCTGCGGTTGCGCGCGGCGAATTGCCGGCGGTGCCGTCGACCATCTCCAAGTACCACTGCACCGAGATGGCGCGCGAGGTCATACGCGACGCGATGGATATCCACGGCGGCAAGGGCATCATCCTCGGGCCGCGCAATTATCTCGGCCGCGGTTGGCAGGCAGTGCCGATCAGCATCACGGTCGAGGGCGCCAACATCATGACGCGCTCCCTCATGATCTTTGGCCAGGGCGCGATCCTTTGCCATCCGTGGGTGCTCAAGGAAATGCGCGCGGCGCAGGATGCCGACAGGGCGCGTGGGCTCAAGGATTTCGATGCGGCTCTGTTCGGGCATATTGGTTTTGCGTTGTCGAATGCGGTGCGCAGCTGGTGGTTCGGACTCACCGCGGCTGGCATCGGCGCCGCGCCCGGCAGCGCGTACACGCAGCGCTTCTATCGCAAGCTCAATCGCTACTCTGCGTGTCTCGCTTTGCTCGCCGACACGTCGATGTTGCTGCTTGGCGGCAAGCTCAAGTTCAAGGAAAAATTGTCGGGTCGCCTAGGCGATGTGCTGAGTCAGCTCTACATCGCGAGCAGCATGCTCAAGCGTTTCCACGATCAGGGCGAGCCCGCCACTGATCAGCCGCTGTTGGCCTGGGCTTTTCACGACGCCGCGCACAAAATGGAGCTGGCGCTATCGGGGGCACTGCGCAATTTTCCCATTCGTTCGGTGGGATGGCTGCTGTGGTTGCTGGTGTTTCCATGGGGTCGTCGCGCGCAACCGCCCTCCGATCGATTGGGACATCGCGCCGCCAGCGTTTTGCTGTCTCCGAACGAG
>JBKJND010000160.1:0-15198 GCA_046596095.1 Ahniellaceae bacterium
GCCGGCGTACCAGGTGTGGGACCTGACCGCAGACTGGCGCCTCGGCAGCAGCCGCTGGGTGCTGCTCGGCGGCATCTACAACCTGTTCGACGAGAACTACTACAGCCGCATCCGCAACGACGGCATCGATCCGGCCCCAGGTCGCAACGCCTACTTCGGATTTCGCGGCGAGTTTTAAGCAAGCGGATGCAACCGCGCCGTGTCGAGCGCAGCGCCTCGAGGGATCGAATCAGGCAGCCAGCGAAAGGGAGGGTTGAAGTCCGGCTCGCGCGGCCAGTCGAACGAGGAGGTCGAGACTGAAGGCGTCGATCCTGCCGCGTTTGATGTCGCTGACGCGCGCCTGTGTCACGTCAAGTACGGCGGCGGCGGCGGCTTGAGTGCGTGTCTGCGACACCCATGCCTGCAGACCGCGCAGGAGTTCCGCGCGCATCGTCAGCTGCGTGGCTTCGTCGGGCTCGAACAAGTCGAAAAAGACGCCTCGGGGATCGCCCTGAACGAAGGGTCGCGGCTCAGCTGTTGCAATTGCTTTTTTCATCGTCTTCTCATCACCGCGCGCAAGCGCGTTTGGGCGATCTCCAGATCGTGGCGACTCGTCTTCGTCGATTTCTTCTGGAACGCATGCAACACGTACGCGACGTCTTCGATTCTCGCCAGATAGACAACTCGAAACGTACCCTGCACGTCGCGTACCCGAATCTCGTTGACGCCCGAACCTACGGTCGTCATCGGTTTCCAGTCGTCCGGCGCCTCGCCCTGCTGCACCTTGTGCAGTTGATAGCCGACCTCACGGCGGACTTCGGCTGGAAAGGACTTCACGTCGTCCCGACTCGTGCCGACCCACAAAATCCGTTTCATGACGAAACTATGCGCGTTCTCGCATAGTTTCGCAACTAGCTTTGGCTTCGCGGCGCACTGCGGTGGTCAGGGGATCATGAAGTTGCCGAACACCTCGGCGTCTCACTGTCACGGAGTTTTCACGCTTTGTCGCGCTGTCTTGCGAATCACGGTGAGCGGGATTACAGTTATCACGATTGTTATAACTTGGAGATGATCCCATGAGCTCCGAATCCCTGACCATCCGCGCGATCGGCAACTCCAGCGGCGTGGTGCTGCCGAAAGAATTGATGGAGGCGTTGAACGTGGCGCAGGGCGATCGGCTGTACGTCACGCGCACGCCCGACGGCATCGTGCTGCGGCCCTACGACGAGACGTTCGCCAAACAGATGACCGTGGCGCGCGAGGTGATGCGGCGCGATCGCGCGATCCTGCGCGAACTGGCGAAGTGAATCCCGAGCCGATCTGGATGGAGCTTGCGACCGTGCTTGCGATCCATGAGGAGCAACTTGCGCAGCACGGCGGACAGGCTGGCTTGCGCGATCCCGGCTTGCTCGAATCCGCGCTCGCGCGACCGCAGCAATTTGCGAACTACTCCGAACCCGATACGGGCAAGCTCGCGGCGGCATACGCGCATGGCATTGCACGCAATCATCCGTTCCTCGATGGCAACGAGCGGACGGGGTGGGTAACGGCTCGCGTGTTTCTGCTGCTGCACGGATTGGACCGCACCGCCGACGACGAGCAGTGCTGCCTCACCATGCTCGCGCTGGCCGCAGGCGAGCTTGCGCAAGACGACTTCGCGGCATGGCTGCGTGCCAACACCGCACCCGTGATGGCGGGCTGAGGCTTACTCGAAGCTGTTGAAGAACAGCGCCGGTTGTCCGACGCTCGTCGCCTGACTGGTTCCGGTGAACTCGCGGAGCTCGCCGTCCACGGAATAGCGACCGCTGAAGATCGCGACTCCCGACGCGTCGAGTGCGGGCCTCGCAATGTAGGTCACCACGCGCGCTTGCGCATCGCGGAACAGGCCCCAGCGAATGGTGCGCGTAGCGCTGTCGAAGACGCCGCCATCGCTGATGGTCACGATCTCCCAACCCCCGGGCAGAACTTCCTCGATTGCGTTGTTGCGCGTACCAAGCAGCGGCTGCACCGCAAGTTGCACCGTGAGTGCCTCGCCCGGCGAGTACGTGGCGGGCGCGCTTCGCGTCGCAGCAACGCTGTAGGGACCAGCCGGCGCTCCGTTTCCGGCCCACGGTGGTACGGCGGAAGCCAGGCGCGAGTAGTTGCCGCCGGTGCCCAACCGAATTTGACCCGCGCGGGTCAGGTGTGCGACCGGCACCGGATGCTCGCCGCGCGGCCAGCGTTCGCCGTGTCGCCACGCGCGCTCGAATGCGTCGAGCAGCACCGCATCGACAAGGCCGATAGCATTGAGGTCGACTGGATGTGGTGGGATGCGCGCACTCGCAGCGTCACCGCAGGTGGGGCGCTGACCGCCGGATACGCTGATGGTGCCGCTGAACTCGGAGTCAGTAGGCTCGAACTGGGCGATACCGAACATGAACGGTTCATTCGCCTGGTACGTGAAGGTCCTTGCAGTGCCAACGCCCTTGCCGTCCCAGCGAATCTGGTTGCTGCCGGCCAGGAATTGGCCGCCGTCGCTGATGTTGGTGACGAACAAACCGGCTGGAACTTGCTCTATCAAGGCGAAATCGATCGGTGTGGCGCCCGGACTGATGGACAGACTCACGACGAAGTCCCGGCCATGCCGGTCTGGCAAGTCGCGCGTCACCGTGCAGGCCCGAGCGCAGGCGGTGGCGGTCTGCCCGTATGCGCCTTTTGCCAAAAGCACCGGGACGCCGGAGGCGTTCAGCTGCCTGAACTGGACGAGACGCCGAGGCTCTCCCATCGAGGGCGCCTGCCATCCGAGCCTCGAGGCCGAACGGATGGCGTCCATCACCACCGCGAGACTGCCCGGACTGCGCGCATCAGCCAGATAACGAAAGCCCTTCGAATAATGCGCGATGTGCCGCGCCAGCGGCTCGACGCGCGAGTTTTGCGCCAAGGCGTACACCGGAATGCCGGCACGGGCCACCGGCAATTCGCGGACGAATCCCGCAGATCCTTCCCCATCCGGGGATGCGACGACCGCGACGATTGCGCGGCGCCCCTGCTGCGCCGCCAGCGCGCTCGCAGCGCTGTCCAGATGATCGAACAGTCGCGTGACGCCGCCGCTGCTGACAACAGCGTCGAGCTGCGCGTCGAGTGCAGCAAGGTCGGTGGTGAACACCAGCGCACCATCCGGGGACGACGAAGCAGCGATCGCAAACGCGGGTAACGGCACGCCATCGGCGAGCGCATCCGCCCACCAGGCCTGCACCGCTTGCCGAACGTTCTGCTTGACGGCCTGCTGCACTGCCAATGGAGTGGCTTTGTTGTTGTCGAGCAGGATGACCACGGACAGCGGCGCGGAATCAGCGCTGGCAATCGTCGGTGCACCGAGAAATATGCCGTTGTCGATCAGCTCATCGAAGAAACCAGGGCCTTGCGGGAACAATCCGACCGCCACACCTGCGGGATCGGTGGCCTCGATGTCCGCTGCGATCGAAGGACACGCTGCGGGATCAAAGCGCGTGAACCGAGCCAGGCGCTCGGCAGCCGGCCGGGTTCCGCTGAGGACGGCGAGCGTGTTGTTGCCGGGCGAGGGATCGGGCGTCGTCGACTGCACCGTGGCCCGCAGAAGAGCGCTCGTCGACTGCGGATTGAACGGGCGGAATTCAACCGCGCGCGCGGCGCTTTGTCCGCCCGACAGAGTGCCGACGGGACAATCCAGAGTGCTTGCATCCACCTGTATGCAGCCGTTGGAAGACAGCGCAGCGCTGCCTGTGGAAGTCAGGCGGATCGTGACGTTTTGTCCGGGCGATGAATTCGGGACCGGGTTACCGACCTGTACCAGCGCGCCTCGGGTCTCGAATGGAAGTCCGGATGTATCGCCGAAATCCAGGCGTTCGATGCGTAGATCCGCCAGGCAGCCGCTGGGATCGCAGTTGCCGGCCACGCTGTCCGCGCCGAAGGTTTCCTCGGCGAATGTCGCGTCGCTCGAGATGCTCGCCGCCTGATCATGGGCAACCAGGCCCTCTAGCGAAAACGCGGAGTCGACGCTGGTGCTGGCGATCAGCGACTCGCTCGCAACGACTTGTGCGCCGGCGGAACCAAAAGAAAGACCCAGCACAATGGCTTTGGCCAGAAAACGGCGATCCTGCATGGCCAAAACTCCTTGAGAGCGTCAGGCGGAAAATTTGCGCCAGAAGATGGCGTGTCCGTCGATGATCTCGATCGGATCGGAAATTCGATAAAGGGATCGGAACTGGTCCACCGCCTCGCGGCAGGGCGGCAATATACGGTAATCGTCGACGATCACAAAACCGCCGGGCGCCACCCGTGCGTATAAGGCATGCAGCACGTCCCATGTCGACTGGTACAGATCCGCGTCGATGCGCAGCAGCGAGAGAGCTGGCGGATCCGCTTGCGCGAGGCTCTGGTCGAACCAGCCCTCGATGAAACGCACACGCTCGTCGAGCAGTCGATAGCGCGCGAACAAGGCACGCACGGCCTCCGCACTGACCGCCAGCACCGGGAGCCTTGTGGCGCTCATGTCGTAGCCGGCGTCCTGCGCCGCGCTCGGCGCGGGCACGCCCTGGAACGAATCGGCGACCCAGACCTTGCGCTTGGTATCGCCGTGGCACGCGAGCACGCCCTTCATCAGGATGCACGCACCGCCGCGCCAGACGCCGGCTTCCATGAGATCCCCGGAGATACCTTCCTGGAGCACCTGCTCGACGCACCACTGGAGATGATCGAGGCGCGCGCGGCCGATCATGGTGTGCGCAAACTCGGAGTAGTTTCTAAGTTCGGGTCGATCCACTTCGACGCCGAGTTCGTCGAGACCGCGCAGCGTGACCGTGTCGCCACCCTCGCGCGCGGAACCGATCGCCGCGAGCAACCCTGCGTCTTCGCGGGCCTGCCAGATCGTCTCGAAGGCCAGCTCCCTGCGATAAGCAAGATTCAGGACGACCTGAAGCAGTTGCGCTTCGAGCTCCGGATACAGCTCGTTCAACAGACTTTGCTTCAGTAGTTCGAGATACCGGGCGCGATTGTCCGACGACTCAAGCTTATGCATGCGGGCGTCCTCCAGTCAGCGCTTCCAGCCACATCGATCGGCGCTGCGATTGTCGGTGATGGGCCTCGGCCCATTGACGCAGATTTTCCCCCGCGCGCGCGCGCTCGGTTTCCGACGCAGTCCACTCATCCAGCGCGTCAAGCCACGACGCGAGTTCCGCGCCCACGCGTTGCACGGGCGCGTCCGCATAGGGCCGGAGATCGCTCGCGATCACCGGCACGCCGAGTGCGCCGAGTTCCATGAGCTTGAGCGCACTCTTGCAGCAGTTGAATGCGTTGTCGGCCAGCGGCACCAGCGCGATGTCGAGTTCGAGCGCAGCGAGTTGATGCGGATAGCGATCGAAATCGACCATCGGATGAAGTTCGGCGTTGGCGTGCGTCGCCGAGTTCGGGGCCATGCCCATGAACACCCATTGCAGCGTCCGGCGTGCGCGTACGA
The DNA here is from genome assembly GCA_046596095.1 of Ahniellaceae bacterium. Classification (GTDB taxonomy): domain Bacteria; phylum Pseudomonadota; class Gammaproteobacteria; order Xanthomonadales; family Ahniellaceae; genus JBBQNY01. Next base: position 5,453 of record JBKJND010000160.1, read on the forward strand.
CTTCTTCGATCAAAGCAAGGTCGCCGGCATGTTGCTGCGCCCCGGCCCAGCCCACGCGCAAGGGTTGTCGCGGCGACCGGTCGCGCTTTATGCGCGGCAGGTCGAACCACTCGTTCGACAGCGCGTTTTCGATGACGGAGCACTGCGATGCCCAGTCGCCGTAACGCTCGGCCAGCGCTGCGCTCGTGGTGACGAGCAAGTCCGCAAGCCCGAGGGCACGTCGCAGTCGCGACTCGATGTCTTGTGGAATGGACTCGGCGGCCGGACTGTAATCCGGAACTTCGGAGATGAGGTCATCCACCAGAACCACGCGGCGGACGTTTGGCAAATGACTCGCGCAGGCTTCCAGCAACGCCAGCGAGGCATCGTCGAAACAGTGGTGGACTAGAAGCGTATCGGGCCGATGTTGCGCGAGTTCGGCCAGGCTCGGCAATCGTTCGAGACGCGCGCGCCAGATGGCCGGCGTGTCGATCGAGCCTTGCGCGACCAGATCGCGCAGCGGTTGGGATACACGCAATCGACTTGATGCCCAGTAATCGCGGGTGAGCGCCGCCACGCGGGGCAGAGCGCAGCGCTCTCCGGCAGACCCTCGCAGTGGCCGCCGTCGCCAACTGAGTGGGGGGCCAGTCGCCAAACCTGCGCGCAGCCGTTGCATCGGATCTCTCACGGCGCCATTGGCGGGACTTGCCTGGACCTGGGCACGCATCGACACGTCTGCATGCTGCTGGATAACGGATACGTCGGGCGTCCATAGCAGCAAGCCTCGAGCGCGCAACGCCTGTTGCGCGACAAACGAGCGCGCAGAGACCATGCCAACGTCGAGCAGGTCGGCGAGCTCTCGCGTGCCCGTACGGTCGGTCGCAATCGCGATGCACGCCGTGGCGAGCGCGGGCAGGCTGCGTGCGAAATCGGTCGCGCCACCCACATCGAAGCCGCGCGTCGAGCGCGGATCGTCGACGTCGCGAACGCGGGTGCCATTGAATTCGTAACCGCAGGGCTGCGGCGCGCCCATCGGCCCGATGCGCCTTGGCGCTACGGCCGCGACGTGGTCGAACTCGAGCCAACCGAGCAAGTCCGCGAGCCACGTGGCCGACTCCGGACGCACGTCGGATCGGATGAGCACCAGGCGGTCGACCTTCGGCCACGCCGCGTCAGGATCGTGGATGCCGAGGTCGACTCCGGCCTGCCCGCAGCTCTCGCGGATCGATCCGAGTGCAAACTGCGCGGCTGCGTGGGTAGCCGCACCAAAAATGCGCACCGCTACTGCGCGGTTGCAGGAGGCGGGTCGAAATTTCCATCCGAACCCGCTGTCGTTGAGCAGGCAGTGGCCCTTGATTCCGAGCACCGCGCGATGCTCGTTGGCAACCGCCCGATGCGCTTGCAGCACCGATTCACGCTGCGAGGGCGAGGCATTGCGATCGGAGCGATGCACCAACACCTGACCCACATCCCGGATGCGCGTACCGCGCCGGATCAGACTTAGCAGGATCGCGTAACCCCAGGCGTGCGCATCCATCCAGTCGTCAATCGCGCCGCGCAGTTGCTTGCCACGCACGAACAATCCCTGCGGTGCGTGCGCGCCGCCCATCGACAGGATCGTCTGCGGCGTTGCCTGGACGGCGGGCGCGTAATGTTCGCCGCTGCGGTTTACGTGATCGAAACCGCCAATGAAAGCATCGCATTTGGACTGAACGACTTCGCTCAGCCAGGTCGCCGCGCGCGCCGACAACGCGTCACCGGCGTCGATACAAACGAACCAGTCTTTCGAGGAACCCGTTATCCGGCGCGCGAGTTTGCGCGTCGCGTGCGGATCGCTGCTGCGCGTAGTCGCGTCCACGCGATCAGCAGCTGTTGGCAGGGCCACGTCGTCGACCGCCAACAACTCGAATCGATGGCGTCCCGGCCAGGAACGGAGCGCGTCGAGCGTCGCTGCGAGCATGTCGACGTTGTGCCGAGCGACGCACACCAGCACCGTCAGCGACGGTAGCGGACGTGGCGTGGCGACCCTTGTCGCAAGCGCGACCAGTTCGCGTTCGTCGTCCCACGTCGCGTGGCGCAGTTGCCGGGCGGAGCGCTCGAGCGACTCGCTGGCAATGTCCCGCGCACGCGGCGCACCGATGGACTTGGGCAACGGTTGCCGACTCGCACGCTCGAGCGCGAGTTCGTAGAGCCCGGCGTAGTCATCTGCATTCTCGGTGATCGCTCTTGTCGGCAAGGTGGCGAGCGCAGCGCGTACGTTGGAGAGTTTCTCGTGCCCTTTCGAATGGGCCAATGTTTCCAGCAGCAGCCGCCACGCGCCCTGGTCATGCGGCGGCAATAACCATCCGTCGACGCCGTGCTGCACGCGTTCCGGTAGCGCGCCCAAACGACTCGCGATCACCGGCACGCATGCAGCGCGACACTCCGACAGCAGCAACGAAAACGTTTCTTCTCCGAGTGAAGGCAGCAGGACGACATGCATTCTTTCGAGCACGTCGGCCAGCCGATCTGGTGCAAACGCGGGAAACACGGCAATGTTGGGCGGAAGGTCGGCGGGCAGTTCGCCGGGGTCCGCGCAGCCATGAACCTCGAAGCGTACGTGCGCGAGCGACGGACAGCGCGCCAGTTCAATCACCGTCTGCGCACCCTTTTCTCTTGCGAGCCCGCCCAGAAATCCGATGGTGAAAGTTTGGTCCGAGGGTGGCGCCGACGGCGCTGCGACGGCGCGGATCCCGTGCGGCACGACCGCGATGAGGTCGCCCACGCTGTTGCCGAATGCCGCGCGCACGCGCTCGGCCACGAATTCCGACGGCGCGACAATGACGTGCGCGGATTCGAGCGCGCGTTGCCAGAAGTGATGGCGCGCGCGCAGATAGGTGCGGGAGTCGGTCACGGGGGCGCCGGGGCGGCGCCAGATTCGCGGATCGAGACACGGCAGGCAATCGGCATCGGACCCGCCGAAGCGTTTGCCGCACGCGCGCCCCAGATGCGGTGGCACCAACGTGTAGTCGGCGCACAGCGACTCGAGGCTGTGCGCGGTGATGACCACCGCAGCGCCGGTCGAGGCGGCCAGTTGGGGCAGGAGCAAACTGTTCCAGTGCAGCAGGCTGTGGAAATGGACGAGATCGAAGCCACTTCCGTTCGCCATCCTGGCGAATCTTCGCTCGACGCCGGGATCGCTGAGATCGGCAGCAACTCCGCGTATGCGCTGGTTCGGTCGGACATACGACTCGTTGACGATCCAGCGCTCGACGCCGTGCGCCGCCTCCATTTCCGCGATCTCCGACCACACGCCTGGCAACGGTTCGGTCGCGATCAGCGTGCTCCGATATCGGCGACTCAACGATTGCGCGATGGAGAGGGTGTGGAGCTCGGTACCGCCCAGTCTGCGCAACCGATGCAGCACGTGCAGCACGCGGGGCAAGTCATCTTCGGTTCCAGCGCGCAGACGACACGACTGTTCCCGCAACGGCCAGTCGCGCCACCACTCGCGGACCACTCTTTCGAACTGGGGCCAGCGCCCGCGCAGGATGCGTGCGTGCAATTCACGCCGCCGACGCGTCTGCGGCGACCCGCCGAAGCTGCTGCCGCCGGCGTGACGCACCAGCACATCGGGACACGCGACGATCGACCAGCCTTGATGCCACGCGCGCATCGAGAAGTCGTCTTCTTCGCCATAACCGGGATCGAAGGCCGGATCGAAATCCTGGAGTGCATTCAATGCGGCGCGCTTGAGATACATGCAGAAACCGACCGCTGTCGGCAGACGCGGATAACCGCCGCTGGACGCAGCCTCGACACTGCGCGCCAACGACCCGGCGTCGAATGACTCGATCCGTTCCGGTTCGACGACGGTCAACAACGTGGCATTGTCGGAAACCGGGCAAGCGATGCCGACCGTCGGGTCGCTGTACGCGCCAGCAGCGAGTCGATCGATCCAGCCGGGTCCGACGATCGTGTCGCTGTTGAGCAAGATCAAGTCGCGGCGGCTGTCCTTGATCGCCGCGTTAACCGTACGCAAATAACCTTCGTTGTCCGCGTTGCGGCGCAGCTCGACCCGTGGGTCGTCGGCGGCCACGCGTTGCATGAGCCGCCACACGCGTACATCTGCGCTGGCGTCGTCGATCAGCACGATCCGGTGATGCGCCTCGCTGTGATCGCGCACCGACGCCAGGCAACGCTCGAAGTGCTCGAACGCGTCGTGCACCGGTATCGCGATGTCCACGGACGCTGCGGCCACGCGCGCGGTGGATTGCACACGCGACCCGAGATGCGACCGCGCCTCACCGATGCGGTGCGCGATCAAACGATCCAACGAACGACCAAGATCCGAGTCCACGTCCGCACCCTTGAGTTGAATCGGGGTCATGTCGGAGTTCGAATCACGAGGCTTCCCCCACAGTCATGCGCGTGCGGGGTGCAAGACGATGCCGCGCCACCAACTATGTCCCGGGATCGACATTTCGGCCGTGTTCAATGAACGGAGTGGAATTGCATCAGGGTACCGAAGTCGACGCGCAGCAACGCGGGCTCAGAGCAAAAATGCGTGGCCGCCGCGAAGGAGCCTGTAATGTCGATGCGATTCGAAAGATCGGCCGGGTAGTACGCTCGGCGCATGAGTGAGCGCATCGAAGTGTGGGAAGGCGACATCACGACGCTTGCGGTCGATGCGATCGTCAACGCGGCCAATCAGGCACTGCTGGGTGGCGGTGGGGTCGATGGCGCGATTCATCGGGCGGCGGGGCCGGCGTTGCTGCGCGCCTGTCGTGATCTTCCCGAGGCAAGCGGCGGCGTGCGTTGCCGCACGGGCGATGTGAAGTTGACACCCGGCTTTGCGTTGCCGGCCCGATTCGTGATCCACACGGTTGGGCCGATCTGGCAGGGCGGCAACACAGGCGAAGCAGCGCTCCTCGCGAGTTGCTATCGGTCATCGCTCGCTCTCGCTGCGGAGCACGGATTGACCACTCTCGCGTTTCCCGCGATTTCATGCGGGGTCTATGGTTATCCCCTGAAAGCAGCCGTCGCGCTCGCGGTGCGCGAGGTGCGCGCGTGGCTTGAAACCCACCACATGCCCGAGCGCGTGGTCTTCTGCACCTTCGGCGCGGCGGCGGGCACCATGTATCGCGCGGGGCTGGGAGCAACGCCATCGACCGTTGAAGCGGACGCGGGGCGCGACCGGTGATCGTCTGGGTCGAAGCGTATCGGGCGGGACTCCTCGCGCGCCCTCATTGGCTGCGCAACGTGTTGTCGGGTCTTATCGTCGGAATTGTTGCGCTGCCGCTGGCGATGGCGTTCGCGATCGCCTCGGGCGCAAAGCCCGAGCAGGGCATCTACACCGCAATCGTCGCAGGCATCGTGGTGTCGATCGCGGGCGGCAGCCGCTTCCAGATTGCGGGGCCCACCGGTGCATTCATCGTGATCCTGGCCGCGGTCACTGCCGAGCACGGCATTGAAGGACTGCAGATCGCAACGCTGATGGCGGGCGTCATGCTGCTGCTGTTCGGAATCGCGCGTGTGGGCGCCGCGATCAAGTTCATTCCTGCCCCAGTCATCGTCGGATTCACGGCCGGCATCGCGGTGATCATTTTTGTCGGGCAATGGCAGGCGTTCTTCGGTCTCGCCCCCATTGCCGGCGAGCACTTCCACAACAAGCTCGCGAACATCATCGCGGCGCTGCCTCATCTGCATGCCGCGACCACCGCGTTGGCGGTGGGGTCGTTGGTGATTTTGCTGGTGATGCCGCGGGTGCCGGTGATTGGAAAGATACCGGCTCCGTTGATCGCCCTGTTGGCCGCAACGTGCGTGCAGGCCGCGGCACATTTCGACGGTGTGGCAACTATTGGCTCCGCGTTCGGCGGCATCCCGCAGGGGTTGCCTGGTTTCTCGCTCCCGCACTTTTCCGTGAGCAAGGTGCTTGAACTCCTCGGCCCGGCTTTCACTATTGCGATGCTTGGCGCGATCGAGTCGCTGCTCTCCGCAGTGGTGGCGGATGGCATGACCGGCACGCGCCACGATTCCAATCAGGAACTGATCGGGCAAGGTCTCGCCAATATCGCGGCGCCGTTGTTCGGTGGCTTTGCGGCCACTGGCGCGCTCGCGCGCACTGCCACCAACGTGCGCAATGGCGGCAACAGTCCCATCGCAGGCATCGTGCACGCGGCGTTGCTGGTGCTGGTACTGGTGTCGCTCGCGCCGTTGGCCGTGCACATCCCGCTGGCGGTGCTCGCGGCGATCCTGTTCGTGGTCGCGTGGAATATGAGCGAGGCGAAACACTTCGTGCGCATGCTGCGGCGCGCGCCACGCGCGGACGTGGTCATCCTGCTGGTGACGTTCGGGCTTACCGTGTTCGCCGATCTGGTGATCGCGGTCAACATCGGCGTGATCCTCGCCATGCTGCATTTCATGCGGCGCATGGCGTCGAGCGTCGCGGTCACACAAGCGAACGGCGCGGAACTCCAGGACGAGCTGGCTTTGCGCGGCCAGTCGTTGCCCGAGGGCGTGATGGTGTTCGCCGTCAGCGGACCGCTATTCTTCGGCGCGGTCGAGAACTTCGAGCGCGCGCTGGCGCATACGCACACCGATCCCAAAGCCGTGATCGTGCGCATGGATGGCATTCCGTTTATTGATATCACGGGTATGCAAAGTCTGGAGGAAGCCATCCACGATTTGCAGAAGCGCGGAGTACGCGTGGTCCTCGCCGGTGCCAATGCGCGCGTCGCCGCCAAGCTGCGGCGCGCGCGTGTGATCCGGCTCGTGGGTCCGGAAAATTTCGTCGCCGATCTAACCGCTGCGATCGTAGCGCTGCAGCCTATCGGCGCAGATACCAGGTGGTGAGGCGAGCGAGACCCTCGGCGAAGCTGACGCGGGGTTCGTAACCGAGATCGCGCCTGGCGGCGGTGAGGTCGAACCAGTGCGCGGTCGACATTTGTTCCGCGATGAAACGCGTCATCGGGGGCTCGCCGGCGAGGCGGAACACGCGCCATATACCTTCCAGCACCGCGCCAAGCGCATGCGCGGTGCGGCGCGAAATGCAGCGCGTCTCGGGCGGCAAGCCGGCACAGCGCAGTAGCGCATTGATCACGTCGGCGATCGGCATGGGTTGGTTTTGCGCGAGGAAATACGCGTGGCCCGTGCACGGCGCGCCGATCTCCAGTCGATCGAGTGTCGCGAGATGCGCGTCGACGGCGTTGTCGATGAAGATGGTGTCGATGCGATTGCGGCCATCGCCGATCAGTCGCAGTCGACCCGCACGCGCGCGGGCGACGAGCCGTGGCAACAGGTGATTGTCGCCGGGACCCCAGATGAGGTGCGGGCGCAGCGCAACGGTCGCGAGCGCACTCCCGTTGGCGGCCAGTACGCGCTTCTCCGCAATCGCCTTGGTGGCCGGATAGTGCGCGTGGTAGCGCGCCGGATACGGTGCCGACTCGTCCACGCCGTTGAGGTCCACGCCCGCGTGCACAACCGCTGGCGAGGAGGTGTAAACGAGGCGGCGGATGTCATTCATGTCGCAGGCGGCCAACACGTTATCGGTGCCTGCAACATTGGTCGCGTAGAAGTCCTCGACCCGCCCCCATGCGCCGGCGCGGGCGGCGGTGTGCACGATTGCGTCGACGCCGAGGCTTGCTGCGATCACCGCATCGAGGTCGGCGATGTCCCCAGTGTGCTGTTCGACACCGAGTGCGCTGAGCGCGGATGCAGACGTGCGCGACAAGCCGCAAACCTCGTCGCCGCGCGCGCGCAGCGCCCGACACACCGCAGCGCCCAGGAACCCCGTGCTGCCGGTGACCAGAACTTTCATCAGCCGCCAGCCTTCATCAAACGCGATACGCGACAAATCGCATGACGTTCGCGGCAGCGGTCATGAGTGCGGGCACCGGCCACGGCAGAGGCGTCGCCCCGCGCGCGGTGGCGGCCTCGGCGTGAGCGGCTTCGTCTTCCTTCATCTGCGCGAGCACGGCGCGGCTTTTCGCGTCCGAGGGCGGCAAACGCTTCAAGTGTTCGTGGAGATGCGCTTCGACCTGACGCTCGGTCTCGACCACGAAGCCGAGGCTGCGCTTGTCGTCGCCCAGCGCGGCCAGCGCGCCGATTGCAAAACTCCCGGCGAACCAGAGCGGATTGAGAAGGCTCGGTCGATCATTCAATGCATCGAGTCGCGCGGCGCACCACGCGAGATGTTCGCCTTCCTCGTCGGCGGCTTCGAGCAGGTGCGCGCGCGTCGCGGGATCGCGCGCGAGCGCGGCCTGCCCGAGATACAGCGCCTGCGCGCAGACCTCGCCCACATGATTGACGCGCATGAGGCCGGCGGCGTGCTGGCGTTCGCGGTCGTCGAGTACGCCTTCGGTCTTGCTCGCGGCCGGGTCGGTGCGCACGGCGCGCGGCGCGGGTCCAAGCGTTGTCGCGAGCGCGCGTTGCACGCCGCTCAGCAGGCGGTCGGTCGTATCGAACTGGCGGGACTCGTTCATGCCGCCGATTCTCGCAGGGCAAGCTCGAGCAGGGTAATCGGATGCACGACCGTCACTTTGATCCCCGCACCGGCCAGGCCCGCGGACAGATGCAGGCGACAACCGATGTTGGTGGAGAGCATTCGGTCCGGCATTGCGGCGCTGATTTGCGCAATTCGTTCGGCACGCAGCGCGTTGGCCACGCGCGGGTGGTCCGCAAAATAAGTGCCGGCCGCGCCGCAGCAGACGGGTTCCTCGGGCAGGCGCACAAACTCAAGCTCCGGGATGCGCGCAAGCACGCGCCGCAGCGCCGCGTCCGTGCCCGCCACATCGCGTTGCGTGCACGGCACGTGCAGCGCGATGCGCAGTGGCAGCGCACGATGCGCGAGCGTCGGTAGCACCGTGTCGCGATCGAGAAACGCGAAGAGATCGTCAAAAGCGAGCGCTGCATCTGCGAAGACGTGGTCGCGCAGTTGGGCATGACAACCCGACACCGTGCCGAGCACGTGCGACACCGGCACGGCGCGATAGCGCGCGTGCGCGTCGGCGCCGCGCGCCGCGGCATCGCGAGCATGTCCGTGATGCCGGTCGAGTGCGCCGCAGCAGTGATTGGCGACCGGCATGTGCACATCGAAACCCAAACGCGCCAGCACGCGTGCGGCAGCACGTTGCGTATCCGCGTCGAGAGTCCCGGCGATGCAGCCGCGAAACAGCGCGACGCTGCCTCGACGCGGTGCAAGCGCGGGCGTGAATGCGGGCGCTGGGTACGCATCATCAACTCGAGGCGCTTGCGCCATCACGTCCAGCATCGCCGCACTCGTCGATGCTTCCGGCAACGCACGCCGCAAAGGCGTTCGCGCCAAGGCCCGCGCCAGCGGACGCAACGCGCGCAGAGCACCGCGATGCCGCGTCAACCAGCGGGCACCGCGACGCGCTGCTGGCTCTGGTGCGGGAAATGTCGAGCGTGTGAGATCGATCAATCGGTTGAAGTCGACATCGGCAGGACATACACGCGTGCAGGTCCCGCAGTTGAGGCAGCGATCGAGCGCGGCAAGCGCGGTGGCATCGTCCGCAGGGAGCTGGCCTTGCGCGAGCGCCGCAGCCAACGCAATGCGCCCGCGCGGCGAATCCTGCTCACGCTGCAGCACCCGGTAACTAGGGCAGCGCTCGATGCACAGACCACACTTGACGCAAGTGTCGGCAATCGCGCGGATCTTGTGCAATGCGTCCGCTGCGCGGTCAGAGGGGTCGCTTCCGATCATTGCGCAGCGGACGCATTGGACAAGATCCGCGCGATTGCCGACACTTGCGTCAAGTGTGGTCTGT
>JBKJND010000233.1:0-3923 GCA_046596095.1 Ahniellaceae bacterium
CAGTTGATGACCTACGGCACCCACCTCGACGCCGATGTGCGCGCCAGCGGCATCATCGCCGCGGCCGAGCGCATGCGCTTCAATCTGCATCTGCCGCAAACCGAAACGGTGTTCGAAGTGTCGCTGGCGCTGCCCGGTCATCACAACGTGCTGAACGCGCTCGCAGCGGCAGCAATTGGATGGCAACTCGGCGTCGAGCCGCAGGCGATCGCCCGCGCGCTGAAACAGTTCGGCGGTGTCGGGCGCCGCTTCAATGTGCACGGCGAGATCCGGGTACACGGCGGTCACGCGCTGCTGGTCGACGACTACGGGCACCATCCGCGCGAGCTTGCTGCGGTGTTCGAGGCGGTACGCAGCGGCTGGCCGGAACGTCGGCTGGTCGTGGGCTTTCAGCCGCACCGCTATTCGCGTACCCGCGATCTGCTCGACGACTTTGCCGAAGTGCTGGCCACCGTCGACGTGCTGGTGTTGTCGGACGTGTACGCCGCCGGGGAGGCGCCCATCGCCAACGCGGACAGCAAGGCCCTGGCGCGCGCGGTGCGAGCGCGCGGTCGGGTCGAACCCGTGCTGGTCGGTGCGGCAATCGAACTGCCCGCGGCTCTGGCGCCACTCATGCGAGGCGGAGATTTCCTGCTGCTCGCAGGCGCAGGCGATATCGGTCACGTCGCGCAGGATCTGGCGGCGCTGCGCGCGTTGCCGGGAGTTGCAGCATGAACGTCACTGCCGGCAGTGCAGCGACACCCCGCGAAATGTTCGGGCGCGTGGCGGTGCTGCTCGGCGGCACGTCGTCGGAGCGCGAGGTGTCGCTCGATTCCGGCCGCAATGTGCTCGATGCGCTGCGCTCGCATGGCATCGATGCGTTCGCGGTCGACGGGATCGCTGCGCTGCGCGAGGAACTCAAGGCCGACGGCTGCGATCGCGTGTTCAACATTCTGCACGGACAGCGCGGCGGCGGCGAAGACGGCATCGTGCAGGGGTTGCTCGAAGCATTTGGCGTGCCCTACACCGGCTCCGGCGTGCTCGGGGCCGCGCTGACCATGGACAAGATCCGCACCAAGCAGGTGTGGCTCTCAGCCGGACTGCCCACACCGCGCTATGCGCCATTCCGACGTGGGCTGGATTTCGCGCCGATCATGGCCGATCTCGGACTGCCCCTCATCGTCAAGCCCGCGCACGAAGGGTCAAGTGTGGGTGTGACGCGCGTGCACGCACCCGCTGATGTCGATGCAGCCGTGGAACTCGCGGCGCGCTACGACGGCGAGCTTCTGATCGAGCAACTCATCGAAGGCGATGAACTGACGGTCGCGATACTCGGCGATGAAGCACTGCCAAGCATCCGCATCGTTCCGGCCACCGCGTTTTACGACTACCACGCCAAATACGTGGCCGAAGACACGCAATACCTCTGTCCTGGCCTCGAAGGCCAGGCCGAAACCGAGCTGGGCGCATTGGCGTTGCGCGCGTTTGAGCTCAGCGGCGCGAGTGGCTGGGCGCGCGTGGATATCATGCGTGACGCGCAAGGTCGCAACTATCTACTCGAAGTCAACACCGCGCCCGGCATGACTTCGCATTCGCTGGTGCCGAAAGCGGCCGCCGCTGCCGGTATCGATTTCGCCTCTCTGTGTCTGCGCATTCTTGCGACGAGCCTGCCGTCCATCACTGCTGCGACGGAGAACGCATGAACGCCTCGCCGGCCTTTGCCTTGAAGAGCGCCGCCTGGTTGCTTGCGCTGGCACTCGTGGCGTTGCCCGTGGTCGGCGTCATGCAAGGCTGGTTCGCGGTCGGTCGCTGGCCGCTGCGACAGCTCCGGATCGATGGTCCGTTCGAACACGTCAGCGCCGCGCAGGTACGCGCGGCGGTGCGACCGCACATCAAGCCAGGTTTTTTTGCGGTACCGCTCGGCCAGGTGCGCGTGGCTGTCGAACAGTTGCCCTGGGTCGACACCGTAGACGTGCGCAAGCGCTGGCCCGATGTGCTCGAGGTGCGCCTGCGCGAACGCAGCGCGGCTGCGATCTGGCAAGGCGGTGAACTGGTGGATGTGGAAGGCAAGCTCTTCGCGGTGCCAGCGAGCAGCGTTCCAGTGGGACTACCCAGATTCGCCGGTCCGCGTTCGCGCGTGCGCGAAGTGCTCGATTTCTTTCGCGAGACCGCGCCGCAAGTGGCGCCTTATGACATGCACGTGGCAGCCGTGCAGATGAGTCGGCGCGGCGGATGGTCGCTGCGCCTGCAGGACGGCACCGAGCTCGTCCTCGGCACTGAAGATGCCAAGCCGCGCCTCGCGCGCTTCCTCGCGGTGCAGGCTCCACTCGCCGCCGCAGCTTCAGCGCACATGCTGCGCGCCGACCTCCGCTACGCAAACGGTTTTGCCGTCGCGTGGCAACCGCTGCCTCCACCACCGGCACCGGTGGCGCCCGCGGTGCCCACCCCGCCGTTGGCTGCTCCTGTTCCCGACAACGCGGTCGGCCTGCCGCCCCTGCCCATTTCTCCTTCGCCGACCACCGAAGCACTACCGCCACAGGTAACCCCACGACTGTCGACCCACACACGCTTCAGGGAAATTCTCCGCGCATGATCCGCAAGCCCGAAAAAGCCCTGATGGTTGGACTCGACATCGGCACCTCGAAGATCGTCGCGATCGTCGGCGAGTATCTGCCGGGCGAACAGGTCGAGGTGATCGGCATCGGCTCGCACACGTCGCGCGGCATCAAGCGCGGCGTGGTCGTCGACATCGAGGCCACCACCCAGGCGATCCAGCGTGCGGTGGCCGAAGCCAGCCTCATGGCCAACTGCCAGATTCGGTCGGTGTACGCGTCGATTGCGGGCAGTCACATCGCCTGCCGCAACTCGTCCGGCCACGTCGCCATCCGCGATCGCGAAGTAACCCAGGGCGACATCGAGCGCGTGCTCGAAAACGCGCGCGCGGTGCCGGTGCCCGCCGACCAGCGAATCCTGCACGTCATTCCGCAGGAATACGTGATCGACGATCAGGAAGGCATCCGCCATCCGATCGGCATGAGCGGCGTGCGACTTGAGGCGCGCGTGCATCTAATTACTGGCGCCATGAGCGCGTCGCAGAACATCACCAAGTGCGTGTCGCGTTGCGGTCTCGCGGTGGACGATCTCATCGCCTCGCAACTGGCGTCCAGTCACGCAGTGCTGACACAGGACGAGCGCGACCTCGGCGTCTGTCTTGTTGACATCGGCGCCGGCACCACCGACATCGCGGTGTTCACGCAAGGCGCCATCCGGCACACCTCGTCGCTGGGCGTTGCCGGCGACCAGGTCACTAACGATATCGCGTTCGCATTCCGCACACCGACGCCGTTCGCCGAGGAAATCAAGGTGCGCTACGCGTGCGCACTCGCGCAACTCGCACGACCGGAAGAAACCATCGAGGTCACAAGCGTTGGCGACCGTCCACCGCGCCGGCTCGCGCGGCAGATGCTCGCGGAGGTCGTGCAGAAACGCTATGAGGAAATTTTCGAGATGGTGCAGGCGGAACTGCGCCGCTCGGGTTACGAAGAGTTGATCGCCGCGGGTCTGGTGTTGACCGGTGGCGCTTCGAAGATGGAAGGCGTGGTGGAGCTGGCAGAAGAGATGTTCCACATGCCGGTACGGATCGGCCTGCCCCAACACGTGAGCGGACTGGCCGAAGTCGTCAGCAACGAGATCTACGCGACCGGCGTCGGGCTGCTGATATTCGGCAGCCAGGCGGGCGGCGGCAGTGTGGTTCCGGCGTCGGCGGGGGAAGGAGGCGATTCACTCGGAAGCAAGCTCAAACGCTGGTTCTGGGGTGAGTTTTGACTGGAGGACACAGGCCAGGAACGAAATGGGCAGGTCAGGTCGGCTTTGCCGACCTGACGAGAAATTTCCGGCAAGTCCATGTCAGGTCGCTGCGCGACCTGACCTACGCGAGGTTGCAA
>JBKJND010000258.1:0-6536 GCA_046596095.1 Ahniellaceae bacterium
GCCTGATGCGCGCCGGCGCGCATGGACGCGCTGCGCGGCTCCAGCGCCACCAGAATGCGCGTTGCGCCATGGGCGCGTAGCGCAGCAAGGGTCGTGGCGATTGCGGTCGGATGATGCGCGAAGTCGTCGTAGACGCGCACGCCGTCTCGCTCGGCCAGCAATTGCAGCCGCCGCAGCGGCGCCTTGAACGTTTTCAACGCTGCCAGAGCGATGCGCGGCTCGACCCCCGCCGCCGCCGCTGCCGCAATTGCGGCGAGCGCATTCATGACGTTGTGTCGCCCGAGCAGTCCCCATGCCACGCTGCCCACGATTTGTCCCTCGTGCGTGACGTTGAAACGCGACCCGTCGCTCGCCTCAAGTGCTGCGCGCCACTCGGCGGCTGAGCCTTCGTCACCGTCGATCGCAAATCGCGTGACCTCCGACCAGCAACCCATCGCGAGCACCTCGGCGAGGCGCGCGTCCTCGGCGTTGACGATCACGCGGCCGTTGCCCGGCACGATCCGGAGCAGGTGATGGAACTGGCGCTGGATGGCCGCCACATCATCGAAGATGTCGGCGTGGTCGAATTCGAGGTTGTTCAAGACCACGATTTGCGGTGCGTAGTGCACGAACTTCGATCGTTTGTCGAAGAACGCGGTGTCGTATTCGTCGGCTTCGATCACAAAGTCGACGCCGGTACCGAGGCGCGCCGATACGCCGAAATTTTCCGGCACGCCACCCACGAGAAATCCGGGCGCGTGCCCAGCCTGATCGAGAATCCACGCCAGCAGACTGGTCGTCGTGGTCTTGCCGTGCGTGCCTGCAACGGCCAGGACCCTGCGATCCGGCAGCACGGTTTCGCCGAGCCACTGCGGGCCGGACCGATACGGCAAGCGACGATCGAGCATTGCTTCGATCGCGGGCATGCCGCGACTCAGCGCATTGCCGACAATCGTCAGGTCAGGAGCGGGTGAGAGGTTTTCCGCCGCGTAACCCTGGCGCAATCGCACGCCGAGTTGCTCAAGTTGCGTCGACATCGGCGGGTAGATATCGCGATCGCTGCCTTCGACCGCATGCCCGAGTTCGCGAGCGAGCGCCGCGATGCCGCCCATGAAAGTGCCGCAGATGCCGAGGATGTGGAGTCTCAAGGCGCGGGCAAGGCCGGTGCGAACTGCGCGATGCCGATCGCGAGGATCAATTCGGCGAGCGTAAGCGACAGCGCGAGGGTTACGCCGCGCGCCAGCGGCACATCCAGCGCGTGCCGGAAAATGTTGCCGCGCACGAGCAACTGCCACACCACCACACCCAGCGACAGCACTCCCGCCAGCATCTGCGCGCCCGTCATCGTCGCGCCCTCCTTGGGCAAGGGCAGCGCCAGCGACAGCACGGCCGCCGTCGCCAGCGCAAACAATAAAGCCACCGCGATCAAGGCGCAGCCGGTTTGCACAAAACGGGCCTGGCGCTGATGCAATCGCAGCAACGCAAACGTCACTGCGAGCACTACGCCCACCGCAGCCGCGACGCGCAGCGCCGCAACGGCAAAATCGCCGGCGCCGAGCATTTGCGTCGCGAGCAAGGATTCAACCAGCACCGCTGCAAGCACCAGTGCAGCGAGCAGGACTTCCGAATGCGGCAGGTCCTGCGGCCCGCTTCGCAGCAGCATGAGATCCCGTACCACTGCGGGCAATTGCGCAAACGATGCCATGGGGAGATTCTTGAGTCGCTTGAGTCAGGGCTGCGCCGACACACGCGTGAGCGTGTCGCGGATACGCCGGGTGACTTCAGCGACACTGCCGACGCCGTCGACTTCGTAAAGTTGCCCGAGTTCGGCGAAATGCGCGATCAGCGGCGCGGTCTGCTGTCGATACACGGCCAGGCGTTCGCGTACGGTTTCGGGATGATCGTCGTGACGGCCTTCGGCATTGGCGCGTCCCGCAAGACGCTTGAACAGGAGGTCTTCGCCGACGAAGAGATAAAGCGCGGCGTCGAGTGGTTTGCCCAGACGGTCAAGCAACGCTTCGAGCGCCGCAGCCTGCGCCAGATTGCGCGGATAACCATCGAGGATGAATCCCGCTTGCGCGTCGGGTTGCGCGACGCGCCGCTCAAGCATGCCAAGCACCACCTCGTCGCTCACCAATCGCCCTTGACTCATCACCGCTTTCGCCTCGACTCCGAGCGCGGTGCCCGCCGCCACTTCGCGACGGAGCAGATCGCCAGTCGAGATGTGGGCCACGCCGAGCATCGCTTCCAGCAAGGTCGCCTGGGTGCCTTTGCCGGATCCGGGCGCGCCGAACAACACGATTCGCATGAAGTGAAGGATCCTTGGCGGGCGGGTCGGACGAACGGCGCGGATACGCGCGGTTGCCAGACACGGGTCGTCAACGCTAGCGTTCAGCGTTGGCGCAAGTCAAGGAAACCGCGGCGCGGTGCCGCGACAGGAGCTCATCGTGGCAAAGCAGGCGGCAAAATCGGCGGCAACGCCCAGCAGCAAGCGCGGGCAACTCCTCTACGCGCAATCGGGCGGGGTCACCGCGGTCATCAACACTACCGCGAGCGCGGTTCTGACGCGCGCTCGCAGCCGCGGAGTCAAGGTGCTGGCAGCGCGCAACGGAATCCTTGGCGTGCTGCGCGAGGAACTGTACGCCGCGTGGCGCGAGACGCCCGCCGCCGTGCGTGCCTTGCGCCATACGCCCGGCGGCGCGTTCGGCTCGTGCCGCTTCAAGCTCGGCGATCCGTCGAAACAACCGGACCTCTATTCCCGCGTGATCGACGTACTGCGCGCGCACGACATCCGCTATTTTCTCTACAACGGCGGCAACGATTCCGCCGACACCGCGCTCAAGCTTTCGCGTATCACCGGTGAGCTTGGCTATCCGCTGGCGTGCGTCGGTGTGCCGAAAACGGTTGATAACGATCTGGCGGTGACCGACTGCTGCCCGGGCTTCGGATCGGTCGCGAAGTACACCGCCGTGTCGGTGCAGGAGGCTGCGCTCGATGTGCGCGCGATGGCCGAGTCGTCGACCAAGGTATTCGTCTATGAAGCCATGGGACGCCACGCCGGCTGGATCGCCGCGTCCGCGGGGCTCGCAGGCGTTGGCGCCGACGAGGCGCCGCATCTGATCCTCTTTCCCGAGCGCGCGTTCGTCGAATCCGAGTTCCTCGCGCGCGTCAAGGCGACCGTCGCGCGCGTCGGCTGGTGCGTGGTGGTTGCGTCGGAAGGTATTCGATTGGCCGACGGGCGCTTTGTCGCTGAAGCTGGCGGCACCGACGCGTTCGGGCATTCGCAACTGGGCGGCGTGGCGGCGCATCTTGCCGACCGCGTGCGCACCGCGCTTGGTTTCAAGGTGCACTGGACACTGCCGGATTATTTGCAACGCTCGGCGCGGCATCTCGCGTCCGCGACGGACGCGGAGCAAGCGTGGGCGGTCGGCGAAGCCGCCGTGGATCTTGCGCTCGCAGGCGCGAATGCGGTGATGCCGGTTATCGAGCGCCTGCGCGACGCGCCGTATCGCTGGCGCGTCGCGCCGGCGCCGCTTTGCGATATCGCCAATCGCGAAAAGACGCTGCCGGCCAATTTCATCCGCAAGGATGGCTACGGCATCACCACCGCAGCGAGGCGCTATCTCGAACCGCTCATTCGCGGAGAAGACCCGCCGCCGTACGACCGCGCGCGCGGACTGCCGAAATATGTGGCGCTGACCAACCGCCTGGTCGAGCCGCGCCTGCCGCCCTACGTCATCGCCGAGAAGTAACGCGCCGCGACGAGCGCGTGCGGCAACAGGTCACGGTGTCGGCAGGGCAGAGCGCAGGCCGAGATGCGCGACGAAAGGATCGAAGTCGCGGTCGCTGTAGAGCAGCGCGTAGTCGTGCCGGATGCAGCAGGTCGCGATGATCGTATCGATGGTCTTGCGCACGGTGATGCCTAGCTGCCTCAGCGCGCGAAAATTCCGGGCAGCCTGGAGGCAAACATCCGCTCCGCCCAGCGGCACGATCTCAAACCCGTCGAAAAGGCCTCTGGCGGTGTCGAAATCGGTCGCGGAATCAAAGCCCTGCAGAATCTCACACAGGATGAGGTCGCCCATCAGCAAAGGTTCTGTTCCGAGAAGCTGGTCGAGCCGTTCCGCTTCGGGAGTCGGCGCGCCGCGGAAGTAATCGATCCATACGCTGGAATCGACCAAGGTCATCCACGCAGCCTCATTTCTCCATCCTCATCGCGTCGAGATCGCCTTGCCAGACCAGCCTGCCGCGAAAGCGCCGGATGCGCTCCTGCTGGCGAAGACGCACCAGCGTTCGCAATCCCAGTTCCACGACTTCACGCTTGGTTCGCAACCCCGTGAGCTTGAGGGTCTGCCGCATCAGGGTGTCGTCGATCACGATGTTCGTGCGCATGATGTGTAGCCAAGGTCATGATCGTACACATGCTAGCACGCTTCGTTGATCCGCACGGGATGCAGCCGAGCAAGCTTGTATGTGTAGGCTCTACAAAAGCCGGGATCGCAAGCTGTTGTAGTGCGGAGCTTGCTCCACCGTCTTGCTAAAGCCCGTCGTGGCCGACGTCGAGTTCGCGCACACGCTTGGCGTCGCGGCGTCTTTCGACCAGGCCGCGCAGCTGGTCCCGCACGACTTCGGCGTCGGGCAGGCTCGCGAGCTTCACCGTTGGCGACGAGTGATCGGACGTGCCGAGTTCGACATCGCCGATGCCGACCATGCGCTGCCAGACCGACTGCGCGAGGCGCGTGTCCTTGACGCGATAAAGCTCGATGTCCTCGACCGTGCGATTGAACACGCCGCGCGTGATCTTGAGGCGCTGATCGGTCAACTCGTAGCGCGTGTTGCGAACCACCAACCAGTGCCAGAGCGCAAGTGGAATGGGCGCGATCAGCAGGCAGGCCAGCCACCAGCCAAGGTTCTGCCACTGCGATGGCGTGCCGTTCCAGACCGGCTGCTCGGTTTCGGGTGCGGCTTGAGTCGTCGGCATCGAGTTCACGGGTTTGCTCCGAAGAGGGGACTGCGCAGCATCGTATCGAGGTTGCGCGGCGACGGCATGGCACGAGACCCAGGGCGGCGCAAGCGGGGTGCCATCCTGCCGAAAAGGTCGCCCTGAGCGGGGCCCTGTGATACAACGCGCGGCGGTTTGCCGGGCGCTTCGCCTCAAGCCTTCCAGATTTCCATTCAAGATTTCTACACTTTCCGGGGAGTGGGCATGTTGCAGCAATACGGGTTGATGCTGTCGTTGGTGTGCGCGGCGATCGCGATCGTGTTTGGCGTGATCTGGGCGCGCTGGATTCTGGCGCAGCCTGCGGGCAACGAGCGCATGCGCGAGATCGCCGACGCGATCCAGGTGGGTGCGCGCGCCTACCTCAATCGTCAGTACATGACCATTGGGGTCGCGGGAGTGGTGCTGTTCCTGGTCATCGGTTTCGTGCCGGGTCTCGGCTGGCCGACGGCGATCGGCTTCGCGATCGGCGCGGTGCTTTCCGGTGCCGCGGGCTACATCGGCATGAACGTGTCGGTGCGCGCCAACGTGCGCACCGCCGAAGCGGCACGCCGCGGCATCGGCCCCGCAATGGACGTCGCGTTCAAGGGCGGCGCCATCACCGGCATGCTGGTGGTTGGACTCGGTCTGCTCGGCGTCGCTGGCTACTTCGGCCTGCTGCTGCGCATGGGCGTCGCAGAGGCCGACGCATTGCACGCGCTGGTGGGTCTTGCGTTCGGATCGTCGCTGATCTCGATTTTCGCGCGCCTGGGCGGCGGCATCTTCACCAAGGGCGCGGACGTCGGCGCCGATCTGGTCGGCAAGGTCGAAGCCGGCATTCCCGAAGACGACCCGCGCAATCCCGCGGTCATCGCGGACAACGTGGGCGACAACGTCGGCGACTGCGCCGGCATGGCTGCGGACTTGTTTGAAACCTACGCGGTGACGTTGATCGCGACGATGCTGCTCGGCAGCCTGATGGTCGCAGAAGTAGGCGCGAACGCCGTGCTGTATCCGCTCGTGCTCGGCGGCGGTTCGATCATCGCCTCGATCATCGGCGCATTCTTCGTCAAGGTGAAGGCCGGCGGCTCGATCATGGGCGCGTTGTATCGCGGCGTGATCGTGTCGGCGGTGCTCGCGGCGATCGCGTTTTATCCGATCACCACCGAGCTCATGGCCGATTCGCCGTTCGGTGCAATGAATATCTACCTCTGCTCGCTGATCGGCCTCGCGCTGACCGGCGCCATCGTGTGGATCACCGAGTACTACACCGGCACGCAGTACAAACCGGTACGCGACATCGCGCAGGCCTCGACCACGGGTCACGGCACCAACATCATCTCGGGTCTCGGCGTGTCGATGAAATCGACCGCGTTGCCAGTGCTCGCGGTGTGCCTGTCGATCTATGGTGCGTTCGCGCTCGGCGGCCTGTACGGCATCGCCATCGCGGCGACCGCGATGCTGTCGATGGCCGGCATGATTGTCGCGCTCGATGCGTACGGCCCGATCACCGACAACGCGGGCGGCATCGCCGAGATGGCCGACCTGCCGCCGGAGATCCGCAACATCACCGACCCGCTGG
>JBKJND010000269.1:0-2500 GCA_046596095.1 Ahniellaceae bacterium
GCCATTCAAGTCGTAGTAAAACAGCAGGCTGAAGGTACTTGCAGCGGTGCCTGTGGTGATATTGAGGATCGACCAGCCCCAACCGTCGTCCTGCGTTCCCGCGTGCCAGATGCCGCTGAAATCTGGAGTCGGCCGTGCGCTTGCGGTCACGACCGGCTGCATGCACCAGCGCACGTTCTGATCGGTGCCGAGCGAGAAGGTCATGACTGCCACTGCGCCGGCCGGGTTCGGACGTCCGTCGTTGCAAGGCGCCTGGCTCGCGGCATTGTTGAAGTCGAGCGCGACCGTGCCCGACTGCGACGAAACGACTTGCTGCGGCGGCGTCGTCGCGGTGCTGTAGCGGAAGCGGAACAGGCTCTTGCCATTCGCATCCGTATTCGCCGTGAACAAACCATTCTCCACGGTGCCGACGGCCTGGTACCACTCGGGCTCGCCATTGACGTCGTAGGTGTAAAAGGTCAGGGCGTAGATGTTGTCGCGCACGCGGGCAAGATCGATGCCGTGGCCGTCGCGGCGCACGTCGTACAGATTGTTCGACGCCGGCAAGGGCACGACCGCGGCTTGCGGCGTGGTCGACCAGCCGACTGCTTCGAGCATCGGGCCCGCAAGCAGCAGGCCGCGTTGCCCGCGCGATGCCTGCGCAGTCATGAGGTCGCTGCTATGCCGAATACCTACGTGCGATAACGACGATCCGGGTTCGACCGGGTTCGGCGTGTGCATGTAGATGAAGCTGTCGGGCACTCCAAACGACGCTGCGACGTTGAAGGGTGACGCAACCGCACGCGGCTCGTCCCATCGCAGTCGATCGATTCCCGTGATGGCAGCCGCGCGCTCCGCATCGGTCATCACCATGAAACGTTTGAGCGAACCGTCGGCCGCATTGAGCGCGACCAGGTTGTGGCCGAACGCGTCGTCCGAACCATTGAATTTCTGGCCTACGGGACCGTCGCCAACACGCGTATTGATGGTGCTTATGAATCCCAAACCATGCGCAAGCTCGTGCATCGCCACCGCGATGTAGTCGACATTGCCCAATGGACCGGCGCCGGTAAAACCGTAGTAGAAGTCGCTCGGGATCGCCGCAGTGTCGACCTGATCGTTGAATGTCATGCGGATATCGTAGGTCGTGGTGCAACTGCCGCCCGCAATACCGCAGTACGCCGCGCCGCCAAGCTTGGTGGCGGCAGCCGATGAGTAGTATGTGTTGCCCCGGGGCGCCCATGGGTGGTTGCGCGCGAGGTCCCTCGGCCCCGCCCGCGCCAGAGTGAACGACGTGCCCGCACCAAGATTTTCCCAGCAAGCCTGAACCCGTACCGGCAGGTCGCTCTTGAGTTCGCTGCGGATCAATCGAACCGCTTCGTTCACCGCATTCTGACGCTGCGCGCCCAGTGTGGTGCCGTTGTTGCCGGCTACCGGCGCGCGCCCAGCGCCGTTGGTCCACTCCGCAATGCCGCAGCCGTTGGCTGCATCGCTGAATGCGATCTCGATGGGAACCGGGCCCGGGGGCAGATCGCTCAAACTCGCGGTCAGCGTGGGGGAAGCTGCCGTGCCGAAGTTGAGCACCGACAGGTACCAGCGTCCGGCGCGAACGGGAAACACATTGGCGCGTCCGATCACGAGTTTTTCGTTGGATTCGACGCTCTGGGAATGGTATTGCGCGGCGTCGTAGAGTTGCACGCCGGTCGGCGGCAGGCCCGCGATCGAATCCGGAAAAGCTGCCGCGCTGCTCAGAAAAAGATCGATGTCGCCGGCTCCGGCGCCGCCCGTGAGTTGCAGGGTCAGTCGCTGCGAGGAGGCGGGCACGTCGATGAAGAAACTGTTGGTGAACGATGTGCCTGGCAGGTTGAACGTTGTTGGCTGCCCCGGAACGAGACCGATGGTCGGTGCCGCTTCGACGACGGCAACGCTGGTCGCTGCCAACATCGCAATGCACAGGCGATCAAGAAAAATCCGCATCTCAACGCTCCTGCTGTTTGATGCTGGTGCGATGCACCGGAGCCGATCGCGGAGTGGACGACGGAATCGCCGCACAAGTGGTGGAGACAGTGCCGTCAGCATGCACATGACCGCGTGTTTCCATCAACACCGGAGCCGCAGTCGCGCTGCCACGGATGACATTGGCCGGTGCGTCGGTCGCGGCGTCGGTCTCTCGCAAGCTCAGCGATTCGGCCGCAACGAACACGGGTGCCTGCGCGAGCGCGGCGCCGCTGCCTGCGAAAATGGCCATCAACGCCGCCACACGCAATATCGAATTCGAATTCATGTGTGCTTCCTAATCCGGCTGCGCCGGGATCAATGCGAAATTGTGGCACGACCCTGTCGTTCAACTGCGAATTACCTCGACGGGGTCACGAATGTTCGCGACCAGCGGCGAAATGATTCAACACTGCAACATCCTCGCGTCCTGGCTTGAACGCATGACGGAGCGCGGCGTGGACAAAATCCACCGCAGCGGAGGTCGCGGCGCGCAGATCGTTGCCGCGCGCGAGGTACGCGGCGC
>JBKJND010000425.1:0-3166 GCA_046596095.1 Ahniellaceae bacterium
GCGAGCCTGCCCGGCGAGCGCGGCTACGCCGACACCAGCGCGCTCGTTGCAGCGCGGCGCGGCGTCGCGCCGCGCTGGACGCCCGCCGCGACCGATACCGCTCCCGAGCTGCCCACTCAGCCCATCACCGTCGATCAGTCGGTACGCCTCGCGTTCTTCAACAACCCGCGGATCCGCGAAGAATATGCGCGGCTGGGGCTGGGCCGGGCTGAACTTGACGACGCGCGACGCATCGCCAACCCGAGCTTCGGTTACTCCCGCCTCGATGCGCGTGATGCGGACGGCAGCCAGATCACGCGCAGCCTGTCGCTCAGCATCACCGATCTGTTGTTGCTGCCGGCACGCAAACGTTTCGCCGCTGGTGAACTCGATCGTCTGCAGAAAACGGTCGCAGGCGCGTTGCTGGAACTCGCGACTGAGGTCGAGATCGCGTGGTACCAGACGGTCGGTGCGCAGCAGATCGCCGCGATGCGCGAAATCGTCGCGCAGGCCGCAGGGCATTCGGCTGACCTTGCGCAACGCTTCTTCGACGCGGGCAACATCAACCGGCTGCAGCTCGAACAGGAATATGCCGCCGCGTCGTCGGCGCGCATCGAAGCGGTCCGCGCCAGCGCGGACGCGCTGCGCGCACGCACCGAATTGGCGGGTCTGATTGGCCTGCCCGCGTTTGCGGAATGGACTACCGCCACGCAGCTCGCCGCGCCGCCGGAAAACACCCTGTCCGGCGATGCGCTGGTGCCGCTGGCGCTGGATCAGCGGCTGGACCTCGCTGCCGCCCGGCAGTCCGTCGCGTTGCGCGAAGACGCGCTCGGCGTCACGCGCCGCTGGCGCTGACTCGGCGCCGTTGAAGTTGGTTATGAGCGCGAGAGCGAGGTCGATGGCGAAGTGCTGCGTGGGCCATCGCTTGCGCTGGCGTTGCCGATCTTCAATCAGGGCCAGGGTGCATTGGCACGCGCCGACGCCGAGCTGCTGCAGGCGCGCGCGCAGCTCGACGCGCTTGCGCTGGGCGTGCGCAATACGGCCCATCTTGGTATCGAGCGTTTGCGCGCAACGCGCGACATCAGCGAGCGCTATCGCACCGAGCTCGTGCCGCGCCGCGAGGCGATCGTTGCGCGTACGCAGGAGCAGGTGAATTTCATGTTGGTGGGGGTGTTCGAGTTGTTGCTGGCCAAACAGCAGGAGTACGACGCGTACCAGGAATACCTCGAAGCCGTGCGCGACTACTGGATCGCGCGCTCGGAACTGCGCGGCGCAGTGGGCGGGCGGCTGCCGGACGATGGACAAACGCTTGAACCCACGCTTGGCGTCGAGACTGTGGTGCCGCGCGCGGCAGCGCCCGCGATGGATCACTCCATGCATGGCGGTGCCGATGCCGCGAGCAAGTCAGCCGTTCCCGATCCGCATGCCGGTCATCGCATGACCGCGCCGGAATCGAAAACGCAGCCGGTCCCCGACCCGCATGCGGGGCACGCAATGCCAACACCGGCCGTTCCGCCCGCTCCGACGCCGCCGGACCCACACGCCGGCCATGCAATGCCGAACCCACCCGATGTCGAGCCCGCCCAGTCCGATGCCGAGCCGTCGACCGACGACGCGCACAACAAGCACGGAGACAATCCATGACACTTTCCCGACGCCACTGGTTTCGCTGGTTCGGAGTGGGCGCCCTGGCCCCGCTCGCGCTGCTCTCTCGACGCGTGTCTGCGCAGGATCACGGCGGTCATGTCATGCCACCGGCAGCGCAACCCCCTGCGCCCGCACAAACGTCAGCGGCCGCGCGCGTGCCGACGGTGGCGCGCGATGGGCGCTACAACGCCGTGCGCACGTTGAATGGCTGGACGTTGCCCCATCGCATGGTCGATGGTGTCAAGGAATTCCACCTCGTCGCCGAAGAAATCGAACACGAATTCGCGCCCGGTTGCCGCGCGAAATGCTGGGGTTACAACGGCACCACGCCCGGTCCCACGATCGAGGCGGTCGAGGGCGATCGCATCCGCATCTATGTCACCAACCGGTTGCCCGAGCACACCAGCGTGCACTGGCACGGCATTTTGCTGCCAAGCGGAATGGACGGTGTGGGCGGGCTGTCGCAGCCGCACATCAAACCCGGTGAGACCTACGTGTATGAGTACACGCTGCGTCAACACGGCACCCACATGTATCACCCGCACGCCGACGAGATGGTGCAGTTGGCGGTGGGCATGATGGGCATGTTCGTGATTCATCCGAAGGACGGCGAGCGCGAGCCCATCGACCGCGACTACGTGGTGCTGCTGCACAACTGGGCGCTGCATCCCGGTACCTATCGTCCTGATCCTTCAGTGATGCAGGACTTCGATTTGTGGACCATGAACAGCAAAGTGTTCCCTGCGATCGAGCCGCTGGTCGCGCGCAGCGGCGAGCGCGTGCGCATCCGCGTCGGCAATCTCTCAATGTGGAACCACCCGATGCACATGCACGGACCGAAGTTCCACGTGACGGGTGGCGACGGTGGACGCTGGCCGGAATCGCTGTGGCGATCAGAAGTCACGGAGCTCGTCGGCGTCGGCCAGACCCGCGATCTGGAATTTGTCGCAGTGCCGGGCGACTGGGCGTTTCATTGCCACATGTCGCATCACACCATGAATGCGATGGGACACGAGGTTCCGAACACGCTCGGCGTCGATCAATCCGGCGTTGAAGCCGAGATCCGCAAAATGCTGCCGGGCTACATGGCGATGGGCGAAGGGGGCATGGCTGAGCATCAGGAACACACCGACTCCGGGCACATGCAGGGACCCGAAAACACACTGCCCATGATGATGGGTCGCGGGCCGCATGGGCCGCTCGAGATGGGCGGCATGTTCACTGTGATCAAGGTGCGCGACGAGCTTGCCCGCGGCGACTACAACGATCCCGGCTGGTATCCGAACCCCAAGGCTACCGTTGCACACCGCGTGAGTTCGGAGCCTGACTTTGGATCGCCCGTGCGCCGCGGCCCGCCACCGGGACCCACGCCGACGCTCGAAGCCAAGCCCGTCGATCATTCCACCATGAAGCACGGTTGAGGAGGCTGCGATGAGAATGCTTAAAACGCTTTCGCTGGTTGCACTTGCGGGACTACTCGCCGCAGTCGCGTTCGTCTGGTTGGGCGTGTACAACGTCGCGGCGGACGACCCGCACTGGG
>JBKJND010000089.1:0-2606 GCA_046596095.1 Ahniellaceae bacterium
CCTCCGCCAAGGCCGGCGCCGCGATGGCGCCCCACCGCGTCAATTTCGTCGATGAAGATGATGCATGGCGCGTGCGCCTTGCCCTGTTCGAAGAGGTCACGCACGCGCGACGCGCCCACGCCGACGAACATCTCGACGAAGTCGGAGCCGGAAATGGTGAAGAACGGCACCTTGGCCTCACCCGCAATGGCCTTGGCAAGCAAGGTCTTGCCGGTGCCGGGCGGGCCCACCATCAGAACGCCACGCGGAATCTTGCCGCCGAGTTTCTGGAACTTGCCTGGATCGCGCAGGAAGTCGACCAGTTCCTTGACGTCTTCCTTGGCTTCCTCGACGCCGGCAACATCGGCAAAAGTGACCTTGACTTGATCCTCGCCCTGCAGGCGCGCGCGCGATCGCCCGAAGCTCATCGCGCCGCGTCCACCCGCGCCTTGCTGCATCTGGCGCATGAAATAAAACAGGACCGCGATGAAAATAACAAACGGCAACGAGTTGATCAGCAGCGCCTTCCACAGGCTGCCGGTTTCGGCCGGCGCCGCGACCACCGCAACATCGTTCTTGTCGAGAATGCGTTGCAGGTCGGGGTCGTACGGCGCGACGGTCTTGAACTTCGCTTTGCTCGTCGTTTCGCCGGTGATCGCCATGCGATCGACTTCACCGTCGAGGCGCACGCTCGCAATCTCGCCTGCGCGCACCTTTTCGAGGAACGCCGAATAGCCGAGCTCCTCGTCGGTGCCGGCACGTGGTTGCAGGCTTTGAAAGACAGTCATCAGCACCAGTGCGATGGCGAGCCAGACGAGCACATTCTTGACGGTATCGTTCATCGATTACTCACTGCTTGAAGTCGATTGGTGTAGCCATGCCGCGAAAATCAGTAGCCAGCGCATAGACCTCGGCGCTGCGCGAGCGCGACGCCTGCGGTTTGCGCATCGTCACCTTGTCATAGCCTCGCCGCAAGTCCTTGAGGTAACCGTCAAAGCCCGCGCCCTGGAACAGTTTGACCAGAAACGTGCCGCCCGGTCGCAAATGCCTGTTGGCGAATTCAGCCGCGAGTTCAGCCAGTTCCAGCGAACGCGCCTGATCCACCGAAGACACGCCGCTCATGTTGGGGGCCATATCGGACAAGACAAGATCGACCGCTGCGCCCTGAAGACACGATTCAAGCTGCGCCAATACGCCGGGCTCGCGAAAATCGCCGAGAAGTTGCTCAACTCCGGCCACCTCGGCGAACGGGAGGATATCGAGCGCCACCACGCGGCCGCGCGCGCCGACTTCCCCACGAACAAGTTCCGACCAGCCGCCGGGCGCTGCGCCCAGATCGACGACCACCATGCCTGGTTTGAGAAAGCGGTCGCGCTCGATCAGTTCCTCGAGCTTGTATGTCGAGCGCGAGCGCACGCCTTCAGCCTGCGCGCGCTTGACGAAAGGATCGCTGAAATGTTCGCGCAACCAGCGCTGGCTGCTCTTGCTACGCGGCATGCAGACCTTGGTAACCTGTCGGCTTGTGAGGGTATCGAGGCTGTTGCGGGCGAGCGCCACGGAAATCGGGCAATCCACGAACAGTCGGTCGTAACCCCCATGATACGCTGCGCGCCCTTTTCGCACCGTGCCAGAACCGATGCCGTTGTCGAATTCCCAGTTGCGATATCTGCGCGGCCTCGGCCACGACCTGAAACCAGTCGTGGCGATCGCCATCAAGGGCCTCACCGACAACGTCATGGCCGAGATCGAACTCGCGCTCGATCATCACGAGCTCATCAAGGTGCGCATCTCCGCCGACGACCGCGATGCGCGCGACGCCCTGATCGAATCCATCCTCATGCGCACCAGCGCCGACAAGGTCCAGCGCGTAGGCCATGTCCTCACACTTTTCCGCCGCAATCCCCGCGAACCCAAACTCGACCTGCCCCGCTAGCCGTATAGTCTTCGGCAAACCGTGCTTCATCTTGCCCTCGCTTTTGTAGTGCCGAGCTTGCTCGGCTCGGTCAAGGCGAGCGGCAGCGGAGCAAGCTCCGCTCTACAAAATCCCGTGACTCCCGAGTCTTCGGAAATTTGATGCAGCTCGTCGACCAGACCGACACAAGGGGACCGCTCGTTCGCAGCGTCGCGAACGACGCGATCGCGGTCGGCTCGCGCGAATGGCGCGAGAGTTTCCTGATCCAGCCCGGAACCGAAGTCGTATCGTGGTCCGTGCCTGCACTATCCGCGTTCGGCGCCCCGCAAGCCCGATCATTGCTCGAACGCAATCCCGCGCTGGTGATTCTCGGTTGCGGATCGACGCAGGCATTTCCGCCGGCAGAATTCGCCGCACATCTGCTTCGCGCGGGCGTTGGCATCGAAACCATGCCGAATGCGGCGGCGGCGCGTACCTTCAATCTTTTGGTTAGCGAAGGCCGCAACGTGCTCGGCGCTTTCCTGCTGGACTGATGCGTTATCGGTTGCAGCGGCTCTCCCCTATGCAAGAGCGCGTATGCCGTCTTTTGTAGAGTCGGACCTGACGTTTCCCCGGTTTTTGTCCCTCTTTTCCCTTGGGGATCAGCGTCTTGATTCTGAACACCGCCATCGCAACATCAACAGCGTTTCACTCGCCTGCGGCGAGCGAGTAACTT
>JBKJND010000095.1:0-6733 GCA_046596095.1 Ahniellaceae bacterium
GCATCGTGCCATTGACGCACCAACCGCGCAGCGGCGACACCGTAGAAATCATGACGGCGAAGCAAGGCGAACCAAAACGCGACTGGTTGATCGCGGAGCGCGGTTATCTCAATACCGCGCGCGCCCGCGACAAGGCGCGCGCATGGTTCCGTCGGATCGACACGGATCGCAATCTGGCGGCCGGCCGGGATCTGCTCGAACGCGAGTTCCGGCGCATGGGTTTGCCGTACGCCAACCTCGACCGGCTCGCGACGCACTTGAAACTGAAGTCGGTCGAGGAGCTGTTGCTGGCGGTGGCGCTCGGGGACATCACCAGCGGACACGCGGCGCGCGCCCTGCACGAGTTGTTGCATCCGGAAGCTGGCGCGGCCAGCGCGATTGAGTCGCCGTTGACGCTGGCGCGCGCCGAGCGCCCACGCAGCGGAGCCGGAGATCGCATTGTGATCGAAGGCGTGGGCAACCTGCTCACCGTGCTCGCGCGCTGCTGCCAGCCGGTGGCCGGCGATCCGATTGTCGGATTTCTCACGCGCGCGCGCGGCGTGAGTGTGCATCGTGTGGGCTGCCGCAGCTATGACACCCTGGCTGCGCGCGACGCTTCGCGCGTGGTCGAAGTCGAGTGGGGTCGGAGCTCGGGGCGCGATTTTCCAGTGGACATTCTGGTGCGCGCCTACGATCGTAAAGGACTGCTGAAAGACGTATCCGCCGTCATCAGCGCGGCCGACGTGCGCGTGGTCGCGGCGATGACGCGCGGCGATGGCGCGGGCGGCGAGGCTGAGCTGCATTTCACGCTCAAGGTCGGCGATTTCGCGCAGTTGTCGAGCCTGTTGCATCGCATCGCATCGCTCCCCAACGTACTCGACGTGCGACGCGTGGGTGCGGCTCCCGCGCCTGCCAGCACTCCCGCACCGAAGAAGCGCCAGCCACGTTCCTGAAGTCTTTTCGGGGGCCGGAGGCGACCCCTCCCAACCCTCCCCCGCGCGCAGGGGAGGGGGTTTAGGCGGCGTCGGTTCTGCTTCGGACCGGTTTTCTCCCTCCCCTGCGCGCAGGGAAGGGGGTTTAGGCGGCGGCCGTTCTGCTTCGGACCGGTTTTCTCCCTCCCCTGCGCGCAGGGGAGGGTTGGGAGGGGTCGCTCCTGTTTGGTGCCGCATCACCACCAAGAAAAGCCGAAGGCGCTGGTAAAGTCTGGCGATGGAAATTCCTGGCTACCGGATTATCAAGCCGCTCGGCAAGGGCGGTATGGCGAGCGTGTATCTCGCGGTCCAGGAATCCGTCGATAGGGAAGTTGCGCTCAAAATCATGGCGCCGCATCTGCTCGCCGACTCGAGCTTCGGAGATCGCTTCCTGCGCGAGGCGCGCATAGCCGCCAAATTGCACCACCGGCACGTGGTCGGCGTGGTCGACGTCGGCAAGCACGAGCAGTGGCATTACATCGCCATGGAATACCTGCCGGGCGGATCGATTTCCGGCAAGGAAGGCGAGGGCATCGACCCGCTGGCCGCGCTCAGGATTACGCGCGAAATCGCGCGCGCACTCGCCTACGCGCACAGCAAGGGCTTCATCCATCGCGACATCAAGCCCGACAACATCCTGCTGCGCGATGACGGCAGCGCGGCGCTGACCGACTTCGGCATCGCGCGCGCCGCCGATTCCACGACCAAGATGACGCGCGCGGGCTCGGTGGTCGGCACGCCGCATTACATGAGTCCCGAGCAGGCACGTGGACTGCCGCTTGACGGTCGCGCCGATCTCTACAGCCTTGGCGTATTGCTGTACGAGCTGCTGGTCGGTGAAGTGCCATTCCAGGCCGACGATCCGCTCGCCATCGGCATCATGCACATCACCGAGCCGGTGCCGGAACTGCCGGAGAACCTCTCGGCGTTGCAGGACCTGGTCGACCGCATGATGGCCAAACAGGTCGGCGATCGCTTCCAGAACGGCGACGACATCGCCGAAGCGGTCGCCGGCTACGAGATTGCGATTGCCGAAGGCGAACTGCCCGAGGTGATGACGCCCGATCCGGCGCAACGCGAGCGGATTCTCAATTCACTGTCGTCGACCGCGCGCATCACTCGCGTCACGGCAACGGATGTGGCGGCGGCATTGCCCGGCGGTCGCGCCGATCCCATCACGGAAAAGACTTCGGCGCTCGCCGGCACGGCTGTGCTGCCGCAACTATCCGGTACTGCGGTATTGCCCTTGCTCCAGGGCGGCGACGTGGTGGACCGGGCGCTCTCGCGCGCGAGTGCCGAGCCGCGCACGCAGCAGCGAACCAAGCAGAGTGCTGCGGTCAGGCGGCGCACGGAGAGTGGCCTCAAGCGCGTCGAAGACGCGGACGCCGCGGCGGCGCTGGCAACTTCTGCGAAATCGCGCAAGCCGTTGTGGATCGGACTCGCCGCGGGTGTCGCGGTGCTTGCGCTGGTGCTCTGGTTTGCGCAGGAACCACTCCGCGCCTGGCTGGTGCCGGGCGACACAAATGCGCTGCTCGCCAAGGCCGAACTCGCCGAACAGCAGGGTCGTCTGGCCGGCGAAGAGCGCGACAACGCCGACGCGATCTATCGCAGCATTCTCGAGCAAGACCCCGACAACGAGCGCGCTCTCGCCGGACGGCGCAGCGTGGGCGAGCGGTTGATTCAACGGGCGCGTGCGGGTCTTACCAATAACGACGTCGACGCCGCGCGGATCGCGGCCACGCAGGCGCGCGAGATTCTGCAGGGCGGACCGGACCTTGAGGAGCTCGACGAAAACATCAGCAGCCGCGAGGGCAACGTCGACGAATTGGAATCATTAATCAAGCGCGGCAACACGGCACTCGAAGCGGGGCGATGGGCGGGTAGCGAAGACGCGGCCCTCGAATTGTTTCAGAAAGTTGGCGAGATCGACGCCGCGAGTCCTTTCGGTTACGAAGGCCAGAAAAAAGCGCTCGAAGGCATGACGCGTCAGGCCAACGACTATCTGGATCAAGGCAAGTTCGACGATGCGCAGCGCGTCATCAGCCAGATCGAAAACGTAAGCGGCAACTACGCGTCGTTGCCCGAATTGCAGCAACGGCTGATCGAACTGCGCGGCAGCTGATTAACGTTGTTCCCTGTTCTTGCTCCCTGCTCCCTGCTCCCTGCTCCCTGCTCCCTGCTCCCTGCTCCCTGCGCCGTGCTCACTGCTCGCGGGGAGAAGGGCAACGGGGAGAAGGGCAATTAGCGGTGCGGGAGGATCGTGCCGAGCGCGGCGCGGGCGGCGTCGAAGGAAAAATGCGTGGCGACGTCGTCGAGTCCGCAGGCCGCGAGTCGCTGCCAGAGCGACTCGTCGTGGTATGCCCGCACCACGGCATCTGCAAAAGCCACGGGATCGCTCGCCACAAGTGCGCTTTCGCCATCGACAACATGCATGCCTTCCACCGCCAGCTTTGTGGCGACCACCGGCAACCCATGCGCCATGCTCTGGTTGACCTTGCCCTTGACCCCCGCGCCGTAACGTAGCGGCGCGAGCGCGACGCGCGAGCCGAACAGCAGCGGCTCCAGATCGTCGACGAAGCCATGCACGACCAACGGCGTGCCGAGTGCAGCGCAGCGCTCGCGCAGCGCGTCGGGCATGCGGCTGCCGACTATGTGCAGCGCTGCCTCGGGCAGCGCCTCGTTCAACCGTGGCCAGATCGCGTCGAGCAGCCATTCCACTGCATCGACGTTCGGCTCGTGCTGAAAGCCGCCCACGAACAACAGCCCGGAACGATCGGCGAACGTCCGCCCGGGACCCGCGACTGCATGCACGTTGGACAACACCTCGATGCGCGCCTGCGGCACCAGTCCGCGCAGCAACGCCTGCTCCACTGGACTCACCACCACGGTCACGTCGCTTGCCCGCACCAGCGCGAGCTCGGCCGAGCGCGTGCGCGCCGCCGTGCGCGCGAGATCGGTACGCGCGGGCGCGACAGCAGCCGCGCGTTCCTCGCGCAGGAAATGCAGATCCACGGTATCGAAGACCAGCTTCGCCTGCGGCGCGTACTCACGCACCAGCGGCAGCAGCGGCGTCGCCACGGTATGCCGGCTGAGCATCACTGCATCGAACAGGCGGCCGTGCTCCGCCAGCCACTTCGGCAAACTGCCGACCGCCGGATGGAACAGGCACTCGACACCGAGTGCTTGCAGAGCCGTGGTGTAGCGACCGTGATGCGCCAGATTCTCCGCCACGAAAACGATCTTCCAGTCCATGGCGACGACGGTGCGCAGCAGATTCCACATGCGCAACGAACCCGAATCATGATCCGGCATCGGTGTGCAGGCGTCGACGATCAGCAGACGCCCGCGCACGCGATGCTCGCGCGCGAGCGCAATCTCCGATCCAGGTGCAGGATGCGATTGCAGTTCGTCACGCCAGCGCGCCGCAAACTTCGCCTGATTGATCGGCTGGAAGCGCTTGGTGCCGCTGCTGGTGTCGGTACCGGAGCTGATGCCTTCAAAGTGCACCACAATCGACGCGGGTTGATAGCGAACCTTGAGCCCGTACGCGCGCACGCGCATCGCGAGATCGGTGTCTTCGTAGTACGCCGGTGCGTACAGGGGGTCGAAGCCGGCGAGTTCGACGAGCAACATGCGCGGTAATGCGATGGCGGCGCCCGAGCAGTAGTCCACTTCGCGCACGTAGTTGAAACGCGGATCGTCCGGACTCTCGAAGCGGCCATAGTTCCAGCCCGACGCGTCCGCGAACACGATGCCGCCGGCTTCCTGCAGACGGCCGTCTGGATACACGAGCTTGGCGCCAGCAAGACCGGTATCCGGAAACTCCACGAAAGTGCCTAGCAGCGCAGACAACCAACCCGGTTGCACCGCCGTGTCGTTGTTGAGAAACACCACGAATTCGCCGCGCGCGTGCGCAAGGCCCGCGTTGCACGCGGCGATGAAACCGGCGTTGACCTCCTGGCGATGGACGATGATGCCGCCGATTTCCGCCAGACGCTCGTGCGTCTCGTCGGTGGACGCGTCGTCGACCACGATGACGTCGAATGGCGAGGCCGGATCGGCGGTGGCTGCGAGAGCGCGCAGGCACGTCAGCGTATGCTCGAAGTGATTGAACACCGGCACGACCACCGACGCGCGAGGCTTGTCGCTGCGCGGTAATTCGAATGGCGCGAAGGCCACAGCCGTTGGCACATCCAGCGCCGTCGCTGCCTGCATGCTGCCGCGCTGCCGCTTCCGGACGTGCGTCAGAGTGCCGAAAAAGCCCCGGCTGGCGAGACTGCGGCGCAGCGCCACGCCGCGCGCAAGCCACTGCGCCTGCCGGAATCGCACGCGCGCGCGCAAACGGCGCAGCGCAATCGTCATCCGCCGCAAGGGTGCCGTGATTCGCCACGAGCGACTGGTCACCAGTTCTTCGATGTGTTGTTCCAGGGTCGCACTGCGCGCCCGCGAGCGCTCCAATTCCTGCTCCAGCCCCCGCGCCTGTGCCTGCACTCCATCGAGTGCCGCGAGAGCCTGTGCACGATGGTCCTCCGCCACCGACAGCTCGTGTCCAAGCGCGTCTGCCCGCTCGCATTGCGCGATCAACTCGTGACTGCGATCACGGAACAACGCGTTGGTGCGCGCGACCCAGTCTGCGCGGCGTTCGAGTTCGCCCTGCGCCACGAGAAGTTTCGTGTCGACCGCGCGCGCATGACGCGCCGTTGCCGCTGCCTCGGCGCGCAGGGAGTCGAACGCGACGGCGCGTCCATCGTGGCGATACACGGGATAACCGCTGCGCTCGAGGCGCGGCAGCAGCGTTGCATAGTCATCGCGCATGGCCGCCAGTGTGCGCAAGGGCCGCACCGCGAGTTGCTCGCGCACGGCCAGCAGACGCTGCGGTTCCGCCAACAGATCGCCGACGCGCGAGACGATCGCATCCGCATCGGGCGCGACCAGAAAGCCGTCCACGCCTTCCTCGATACGATCGCGATAGGCACCCAGCGCGGTCGCGAGCGTGGGCACGCCAAGTGCCCGCAGCTCGCTCAGTACGTAGGAATAACTCTCGGCCACGCTCACCGGCAATAGCGCGAGTTGCGGACCAACGCGTGCGATAAGCGCTGGCAGATCATCGCGGTCGTAGTCGAACACGAGGTGCACGCCGCTGATGCCGAGATAGCGCTCGAAGCTTGGTCCACAGCCGACCAGCCACACGTCCGCGAGTGCCGCGAGCGCTTGGATGCACTGCCCGAGCAACACGTCGCCCTTGCCGCCGTTCAGGCGGCCGGGAATCAGCAGGCGCGGCCGGGCATCGACGCTCTGGAAGGCAGGAGGGAGCGGCTTGCCAACGGCAGTCGAGTCGCCACCTGGTTGCTCAAGGTCGGCCGCGATTGCCGGTTGGGACACGGCACCAAATGGTCGGAGCCCATGCGCGATCACGTGCCACTCGAGCGCCGCGAGCGCGGGTTCGATGCGCAGCAGATTGGCGCGCAGACCCGCAGACGGTGCCACCATTGCGGGTCGACGGGCCAGCATGACGCGCAACAGCTCCTCGCGTTGCAACGTCCACTGCGCTGCGCTCCGCGCTGGCATGGGCGTGAGGTCGGTGCCGCGCGCGATGAGTTCCGACAATTCCTCGCGGTCGAAGTCGCGCGCGGGGTCGCCGAAATCGGCGTGCAGCTCAGGCCACCAGGCTGCATAGTCGTGGTTGATCACGACCGTCGGCAAGTCGGTCCGCAGCGCGTCGAGTGAGTGCCCGAGCAGCGACGACACCCAGACCTGGGTCACCGCCATGTCGCGGAGGATGC